>CACXDT010000286.1 GCA_902766405.1 Oscillospiraceae bacterium | reverse complement strand
GTGAGCGAGCTTTCGTGTCTTAACACGGAAGCGAGACGATACGGAACTTGCGAGGACGCGCGGGGCGAGAAGAGTTTTTTCCGAGGCACTACCACAGGCATAAGTTCGCGTAGCCAAATCGAAGATTTGGACGCTCACTTAATGTCCCCGGAAAAAACGGATTTGAATTGTTTTTCGCCTTACGAGGCGAAAAATCAGAGGCGTTCCCCCTCTGAACTCCCCCCAATTAGGGTAAACAGTTACCCGTAAACAACATGAAGATAGTGTTTACGGCAATTATCCCAGCGTTCTCTTTCTTCCGTCTTCGGCCATGGGTCTCAGACGGTCAGAGAACAGATAAAGGAAGAGATCTATGAACAAACGAACCCTATCCGCGCTGGCTTTTCTGACAGTCCTGACTCTGCTGCTGAGTCTGCCCGGTGTGTCTGCTTATGCGGTCACGCAGCACGACGTGGACGTTCTGGCCGTCGAGCGC
Source organism: Oscillospiraceae bacterium (assembly GCA_902766405.1). Taxonomy (GTDB): domain Bacteria; phylum Bacillota; class Clostridia; order Oscillospirales; family Oscillospiraceae; genus Limivicinus. The sequence continues at coordinate 3,896 of CACXDT010000286.1, read as the reverse complement.
GACCGGATCCGGGCGTTGAAGCAGGGGAAACAGGCCGAGGTCGAGCGATTGATGGCCGAGCAGGCCGACATCCGCGCACAGAAGCAGGCCCTGGACGAGCGCAATGCCTACACCCAGGAGCAGATCAATCTTACCCGGCAGGAGATCGAGCTTTACAACGGCATGATTGCCGACAAGCAGCTCGAGGTCGAGGCGGCCCAGGCCGAGGTCGACAGGCAGCTGGCCCAATACCGCACGCGTGTACGCGCCATGGAGGAAAACGGCGGCTACAATGTGCTCGATCTCGTGCTGAACACCACCAATCTCGGCGAGCTGCTGACGAACCTGAGCGACATCAACGACATCATGACGGCTGACCGCGAGCTGGAGGAAGCCCTGATCGCCGCGCGTGTGCGCCATGAGCAGCTCAAGGCGGAGTATGAAGCGACAAAACAAAGTCTTGAGGAAAAGACCCGGCAGCTGAATTCAGAGGTCGAGGAGCTGGAGCGCCAGAGCGAGGAGGCCGCTCAGCTGATCATCGACTTTGAGAGCCGCATCGACCTGACCGAGGAGGAGGTTGCCGCCCTTGCTGCCGAGGAACAGCAGACGCAAAACGAGCTCAACGACCTTTTCAACCAGCTCGAGGCGCAGCGTGCCGCCGAGGAGGCGGCCCGACGCGCCGCTGCCGCTGCCGCGGGAACCTTGAATCCGTCCGGCGGGAGCAGCACGGAAGGCGTAGAGGGCAGCGACAGCAGCACCCCAGCGGTCGTCGGCAGCGGCAGCTTCGGCTGGCCCTGCCCGAGCTGCACCTATGTCACAAGCCGTATGGGCAACCGCTTCCACCCGATTTTTTCCGAGTGGCGGTATCACTCCGGTATGGATATCGGCGCCTCTTACGGCGCCTCAGTCGTCGCCTCGGACAGCGGCACGGTCTGCTACTGCGGTGAGAAGGGCGGCTATGGCAACTGCGTTATGATCGACCACGGCAACGGCTACTACACACTCTACGGTCACCTGTCCGGCTATGCCGTCAGCTACGAGCAGACGGTCACGAAGGGACAGACCATCGGCTATGTCGGTTCATCCGGCTGGGCCACGGGACCGCATCTGCATTTTGAGATCCGCAGCGGCAGCACCGCCCTCGACCCCGAGGCGGTGGCGGGCTTCAGCGGACTGAGCTACGCGCCTGACGCCGGTGAATAACGCGCCGGACATATAGAGACAGATTGGGGATAAGCTATGGATATCGTTTTACGCATTCTTGCGCCGGTCGGGCGCGCGATCAGACGCATTTTTAACATTGGCATCCCACTGAAGATCACCCTGGTTCTGCTGATCCTGGCAGTCGGCGGCGTCTACGGCTGGACTTCCTCGAGTATGATGCGTGCCATGGGCGGTAAGTCTGACTATGATGAGGCAAAGCGCTATATCGAGATCAAGGATGTCGTCGAAAATAATTTCATCGACGCTGTCGACCGTTCGGCCATGGGCAACTCGGCCGCCGCCGCGATGATCAGCGGCCTCGGCGACCAGTGGTCCAGCTTCATGTCGGCCGATGAGTACCGCACCTTCCAGATGTCCTCGGCCAACGAGTATTCCGGCATCGGCATGTCGATCCTGAAGACTCCCTCCGGCGGCTTCCAGATCACGCAGGTGAACCCAGGCTCGCCCGCGGCCTGGGCCGGACTTGGCGCCAATATGGTCATTGTCGCTGTGGACGATGTGGATGTCCGAGGCATGGATACCGATGAGGTGCGCACGATGATCCGCTCGCGGCTCAACAAAGTGTTTACCCTGACGATTGACGGGCAGAAGGATCCCATCAAGGTCGACTGCTCGACGACCTATGTCAGCCCTGTCAGCTATAAGGTTGACCGCACCGGCGCGGGTATCATCACGATCTCTAATTTCGAGGCCGGCTCGGCCGAGGACAGTATCACTGCCATCGAGACGCTGCTCGGTCAGGGTGTTTCCGGTTTTGTGATTGATCTGCGCAATAACCCCGGCGGTCTTGTCGAGGAGGCGCACAAGCTGCTCGACTATCTGCTGCCGCAGGGCGAGCTGTTCTACTCGGCCACCAAGAACGGCAAGCTGGATGTCTACAGCTCCGACAACCAGTGCCTGAAGACAAACTTTCGCATTATTATCAACAACCACACCTACAGCGAGGCCGAGGTGTTTGCCAACGTGATGCAGGAATACCAGTGGGCCGCCCTGGTGGGCGAGACCACCTCCGGCAAGACCCGCACCCAGCAGACCATCGAGCTTGCCGACGGCAGCGCGATCCGCCTGTCCACCAAGAGCTACCGCACGGCCGGCGGCCGCGACATCTCCCGCGAGGGCGGCGTGGTGCCCGATACCATCATTTATAACACCGTCACCGAGTCGATCGATGCCTCATTCAACGACGGCAACGGTACCGCCAGCTATAACGATGATGCCCAGATGAGAGAAGCGCTTCGCCAGCTGTCCATGTTCTATTGAGTATCATACATACAGAGCGCATACGCGCTCTGTATTGTTTCATTTTAGACGATCACTACTTTGCTGATTTTCTGTTGACATCCGTTCGGCATGTCTGTATAATTATATAGCTATTTTTGGACATCATCCTTTGCATATCCCTGCACAATTTACGAAAGAGGAGTTTTTTGATTATGGCTACCAATCTTGAAAGATTTAAAATGAGCGCCGAGCGCCTTGAGGAGCTCAAAAAGCGCCTGAATTATCTGGAGACCGTCGGCGAAATGGAAGTCGCCGAACAGATCAAAGAGGCCCGCAGCTTCGGTGACCTGTCTGAGAACAGCGAGTATGACGAGGCCAAAGAGCAGCAGGGCAAGCTGTACTCTGAGATTGCCGAGCTGAAGGTAGCCATCGAGAACGCCATCATTGTTGACAATGTGGCCGACGATGCCCCGAAGGACGCCGTCACACTCGGCAGTATTGTCCGCGTGTACGACCTCGAGTTCGACGAGGAGCAGCAGTTTGAGATCGTCGGCTCGCAGGAGGCCAACCCCAGCGAGGGCAAAATCTCTGACGACTCGCCGCTCGGCCGCGGTCTGCACGGCCACCGCGCCGGCGATACCGTCACCATTGAGGCGCCCGTCGGCGAGCTGAAATTTAAGATCCTGAGTCTCGAAAACAGATAAAACGCCGATTCTTTTTATCAAATCAGAGGTAACACAATGGCATATAACAACACACCCCAGGACGAACAGTCCCTGTCTGAGATTTTGCAGGTCCGGCGTGACAAGCTCGCATTCTTCCAGCAGGAGGGGCGCGATCCTTTCAAGCTGACGAAGTTTGAGCGTTCGGCCTGGTCCGCCGATATCATTGCCGATTATGACGCGATGGAGGGGAAGACCGTCTCTGTGGCCGGACGCATCATGTCCAAGCGCGGCATGGGCAAGGCGATCTTCTGCCACATTCAGGACGGCAAGGGCCAGATCCAGCTCTATACCCGCGCCGACGCGGTTTCAGAGACCGAGTTTGCCGATTTCCGCAAGTACGATATCGGCGACATTATCGGCGTAACAGGCTATGTCTTTAAGACTAAAACCGGTGAGATCTCGGTACACGTCCAGGCTGTCACGCTGCTGAGCAAATCCCTGCAGCCCCTGCCGGAGAAGTTCCACGGGCTTACCAACACCGATCTGCGTTATCGCCAGCGCTATGTCGATCTCATCATGAACCCCGAGGTCAAGGATACCTTCGTCAAGCGTTCCAAGATCATCGCGAGCATCCGCCGTTTCCTCGACGCGAAGGACTTTATCGAGGTGGAGACACCCATGCTCGTCGCCAATGCCGGCGGCGCTGCCGCAAGACCGTTTATCACCCATTCCAACGCGCTGGATGAGGATTTCAAGCTGCGCATTTCGCTGGAGCTCTACCTCAAAAGACTGATCGTCGGCGGTTTG
>CACXDT010000285.1 GCA_902766405.1 Oscillospiraceae bacterium | reverse complement strand
GCGGAGGGGCAGCACTGGAAGGATACGCCCTTGACGACGCCGTCCATATCGGACGCGGCCTGCACGGTGTATTTATAGGTGTTGGAGAAGTCGGTCACGCCCATGGCGGTGATGTCCTGGGTGAAGTCGGAGTCGGCATACTTCTGGATGTAGTCGGCTTCGGCCAGGAAGAGGTCGACCTTGTCGTCAGCGGCGGCACCCTCCTGCGCGAACAGGGCGGTGTCCAGCTTGTCCTGATAGGCGCCGTTGTCGCTCGGAGTGATGATCCAGTTGACGGTCACACCCTCGGGGACGGTGTAATACTTCTCGAAGAAGCCCTTGAACTCTTCGTTCCACGCGTAGATGTTGAGAACCTTGCCCTCAGACTCGTCCGCAAAGGCGGGAACCGCCAGAGCGAAAACCATGATCAGAGTCAGGAGCGCTGCAATGACCTTTTTCATTTTGTTTCCTCCTTGTTATTCTGTGATTTATATTTTACGGGTTTCCCCGCAGAATCACCCAATTTACCGTTCCGCCGGCGCGGCCACGCTGCCGCCCTCCAGCAGCTCGCCGGAGACCACACAGCGCTCCTGCGCCGTGGTGCGCGGGTGCTCGATGAGCTCGATGAGCCGTTCCGCGGCGATCCGCCCGAGCTCGCCGGTGTTCTGCCGCCAGGTGCACAGCCGCGGGCTGATGACCCGGGAGAGATAGATGCCGTCGTAACCAATGACGGACAGATCCTCGGGAACGCGCAGCCCCGACTCGTAGATCGCGTTGAGACCGCCGATGCTCGAGAAGTCGTCCGGGAAGAGGATGCAGCTCGGGCGCTCCGGCGCCGCGAGCAGGCGGCGCGTCAGCTCATAGCAGCTCTTGGGGTGGTGGTAGCGGCCCTGCAGCACCCAGCCATCCGGCACCGTCAGCCCCAGCGCCTCGCAGGCGCGGTAGAAGCCGGTCAGGCGGTTCTCGGTCACGTCCGTGCGCTCGCCGTGGATAAAGGCGATGCGCCGGTGGCCCTTTTCACAGGCGTAGCGAACCAGCGCCTCGGGGCCGGCCAGGTTGTCGGACATGACAGCCGTGCGGTTGTTGAAGCTGTGGTCGATCGTCACGACCGGGAGCGAGGATCGCACCAGCTCCAGCACCATCGGATCGAAATAGTCCACGCAGATGACCGCCACACCGTCCACACCCCGATAGAGCGCGTGCTGCAGATAGCTGGTTCTGCGCTGCCCGACGCTGTTGTTGATAAAGGTGATGTCGTAGCCCCGCCTCTCCGCTTCGACGCGCAGGCTGTCGAGCACCTGCGAGAAATACTCGTGGGACAGGCCGCTGTGCTGCTCGTCCACAAAGAGGACGCCGAGGTTGTAGGTGCGGTTGGTTTTCAGCGCGCGGGCCGCGGCGTTGCTCGTATAGCCCAGCGCCTCGGCCGCCTCCAACACCCGGCGGCGGGTCTCCTCGCCGATATCCTGCATGCCGTTGAGGGCTTTGCTGACAGTGGCGATCGACACGCCGCAGTGCTGCGCGATATCCTTTAACGAAGCCACTGCGTTTTGCCCTCCGAACTTAATCGTTTTCGTACCTCAAAGATAGCAGAACTTTTCCAAAAATGCAAGTGCATTTTGGCAAAAAGATCATGTTTGTCAGCTTGTGACAATTTTATTCGCCTGTTTATGTGCATTTTTAACAATAGCTCTGAAATACTTTTCTTTTCTTCCCAATGTTTTTCGGTTAACGCCGCGAAAAACCTTAAAATACGCCAAAAAGCTCTTGCATTTTCGGGTTTATTGCAGTATTCTATGGAATAAAGAGAACTTAAACGTTTGCGCATAGGAGGTACACACGATGCAATACGGTTTTTTTGACGACGCACGGCGCGAGTATGTGATCACCACGCCGCGCACACCGCTGCCGTGGATCAACTATCTCGGCTGTGAGGACTTCTTCACGCTGCTGAGCAACACGGCCGGCGGCTACAGCTTCTACCGCGACGCGCGTCTGCGCCGCCTGACGCGCTACCGCTACAACAACTGCCCGCTTGATAACGAGGGCTTCCGCTTCTATATTAAAGAGGGCGATCAGGTATGGAACCCCGGTTGGCAGCCCGTGCAGACCGAGCTGGACGCCTATTCCTGCCGCCACGGCCTGGGCTACAGCGTCATCGAGGGCGCGCGCGGCGGCCTCAAAGCGAAGGAGACGCTGCTGGTGCCCCGGGGCGACAACTGCCTGCTGATCCGGCTGGACCTCACGAACGAGAGCGACAGCACGAAAACCGTCTCGGTCTTCCCCTATGTGGAATTCTGTCTCTGGGACGCGATGGACGACGCCTCGAACTTCCAGCGCAATTACTCCACCGGCGAGGTGGAGGTGGTCGGCGGCGCAATCTACCACAAGACCGAGTACCGCGAGCGGCGCGACCACTACGCGGTGTTCTTCTCGAACCGCGAGCCCGACGGCTTTGACACGTCGCGCGACGCCTTTATCGGCGTCTACGGCAGCCCTGCCCGGCCCGAGGCCGTGTTCGGCATGGGCTGCACGAACAGCATCGCCCACGGCTGGCAGCCCATTGCCGCGCAGCAGTTCGACCTGACGCTCGCCCCCGGCGCGACCGAGAGCTTGCTGTTCGGTCTCGGCTACATTGAAAACCCCGAGGACGAAAAATGGGCGAGCCTCGGCGTCGTCAACAAGAGGCGCGCCGAGGCGCTGATGGCCCGCTATCACGATCTCGCGGCCTTCGACGCCGCGCTTGAGGCGCTGCGCGCCTACTGGACAGAGCTGCTGGGCTGCTATCAGGTCTCGTCGGGCGAGGAAAAGCTCGACCGCATGGTGAACATCTGGAACCAGTACCAGTGCATGGTCACCTTCAACATGAGCCGCTCGGCGAGCTATTTTGAGTCCGGCATGGGGCGCGGCATGGGCTTTCGGGATTCCTGCCAGGATCTTCTG
>CACXDT010000284.1 GCA_902766405.1 Oscillospiraceae bacterium | reverse complement strand
GTATAGTCGATCTTGGTGCCATAGCGGATATAGCGCTGCGCGGTGTACTCCAGCGTTTCCCCGTTGGGGCCGCTGTATGTCCAATAGACCTCCGTCTCCGACCGGAGCGGGAAATACGTATTCCCGTTTTTCCCGTACATGGTACCGCTGCCGCTGGTGGAAAAGTTGCCGTTGCCCCCATAGTAGCGGGTACCGGTGTACTCGGTGTTGGATGCACTCACAGAAGACCTCGTATAAGCAGTGCCATAATAGCGATGCGAGTACGTATGATATAACGCGTGATCATACCAGTCGTTTCCAAGGGCAGTCCAGTTGCCGTAAATTCTGATCGCTTCACCATTCGAAAAGCCATACTTCGGCGGATCATCGTCGCCATCGTTTGTCTCGGTATAGCTATATCCGGAAGCGGGATAATAATGCAGCCGGGTATTTCGGGTCAGCTCGACATAGTGGCCGTTTATAAGCGCATACTGAGTTGTACCCGCATCGGTGCTGCTGGTCTCGTCGTAACGGTTGCGGGTGAAGGTATAGACCGGCGTCGCCGTCAGCTCCCGGTACTCCCCGTCGATGATGCCGAATTGCGGACTGGTATCCCCGGTGGTGGCGTTGTAGGTGGGGCTGTAGCTGTAGCTGTGGATACCGTCGGCGCCAGCCGCCTTGTTGATGCGCACATAGCCGATGCCGTCCACATAGCCGTAGAGCTCGCCGGTTTCCGCGGTGGTCGTGTTATAGACATAGCCCGAGCCGCTCTGCCAGGTATAGAAGTTCATCGTCATGGTGACGCGGTCATAGTAGACGTTGAGCACCGCGTCGCCGTTGGCCTTTGCAATGATATAGTCCGGCGTTTTATCGTCGCAGCCCGGCAGCAAATATGCTCTCTGCTGCCACGGTGTGAAAAACCATTAGAAAAGTGTATAGTACACCCATTATCTCTCTTATATCTAACCACTTTCTGGGCGCTCTGTCAATGATGTTTTGGTTACTGGCGGCTGCATGGATATATTTATTAAAATTATGGGCGAATACGCGCCAAAAGAATGCGTATTCGCCCATAATTGTTCAAATATTTTGCTTTCTCCGCACGGGCCGTCCAGGAGGCCGGCCCCTACGGCAGCTCTGACATCTCGCCACTGAATACGTCGCACATCCAATTTTGAGACAGCCCCTTCATTCTTCTTTCGCTCAATCGGTCCATCGTGATTTCATGCAGATGATCACGCTTTCGAAAGAGTGCTTTTTGGTACGGTGCTATCCGTTGAACGTACATTATGCGAGGGCGTTGTAATAACCGTACAGTACCTCGGCGAGATCGCCGCGGCTGAGCGCGTCGCCCGGAACCTCCGGGGCGAGCTCAAGGCCGATCGCCGCGCTGAAGGCCGCGAGCGCGTCCGCCGCGGTCTGCGCCGTGAGCGCCTCGTCCGCCTGACTGTCGGCCGGGAGGATGCCGTACTGCGCGAGCGCTTCGACAGCCTCCGCCTCCGAGCCGGCGGGCAGGCCGCCAAGCTGGCAGAGCGCACTGGCCAGTTCTCCGAGCGTCGCGGGTTCGTCCACGCCGAAGCTGCCGTCCTCGCACGCCGCCATCAGCAGGTTCTCAAACACGAAGCGCACAGCCTCGTACCGCGCATGCTCCTCGGGCACGTCCGCAAGCTCGGCCTCGCTCAGATCCTCGGCACCAAAGGGGTTTAAGATCTCGTCAAACAGCTCGGCGCGCGCGTTGATCGCTCCGGCGCCGCCGGAGGTAAAGCGGTAACCGTCGGCAAGGAGCCTGGCATACACATCGGCGCAGGCTTTTACCGCTTCCGGCGTCAGCGCCTTGAGCTCGCGCATGCACTGCTGCGTATCATCGGCGGGGATGCCCACCAGATGATTGGTGATGGCATTGACGGCGCCCTGCAGCTCACCCTCCGGCATGGCCAGTGCGGAATAGGCGGAGAGAATATAGCCGTCCAGCTTCTCCTGGTCGATCTCCAGCCCCTCAAGGAAGGCGGGCAGCCCCTCGTAGACCGCGTAGGTCTCATCGATGTTCGGATCGCGGTAGCTGTAGAGATAGACACCGGAGACGTTTTCAAAATAGTGAATGATGCTGTAAACGCCGTACTGATCGCGCAGCATCGGATAGAGGTAGAGGTCGCTGACGAGGGAGGCGACCGCGTCCAGCCCGGCGTTGTAGCCGTCAAGCCCCAGCGCGCCGTAGCCCGCGGCCAGACCGTTATACTGCACACCGCTGTCCACGATCAGCGCGCTGCTGAGAGCGGGGGGCGCAAAATCGTAAGTCTGCGGCTCGATGGGGGTATCGCTCAGCTTCGCGAAGAAGTCGTCGGCGGCACGGCCGTTGATTTCCGCTCCGGCGGCTGTACCGGCATAGGCGGCCACGGCGCCGCTGCGGCTGCGCAGGCTCTCCTGCATGGCGGCGAGCTTCTCCTGCACGGCGGCGGGGTTTTCCTCCATCAGCGCCTCCACGCTTTCAAGGAAGCCATAATAATCGAGCCCGCTGTAGGTTGCCAGATAGGCGTAATAGGGGTAGTCCGCGCCGAGAGCGGCAACGAGCTGCCTCTCATAGGGATCGTTCGTGATCGAGGTTTTCAGCGCAGCCCGGGTTTTCTGAATCAGGCCGAGCAGCTTCTGCGAGTCATCAAAGCGCGTGTCAAAGAGCAGCTCGTACACCAGCGCATACCCGGTCTCCAGATCCTCGTCCCGCGCGGTCCAGCTCGCGGCGAGATAGGGGTGATAATCGCTTGAGGCATAGCTGTTGATGAGCTTCAGGCCGACCGTGCCGTTATAGAGATAGCGCGCTCTGAGCGAGGCCAGCTCCTCGCTCGTGTGCGCTTTGGTGTCCAGCTCGCCGAGCACGGCGTTATAGAGCGCAAACCAGAGGATATCCTCCTGCGGCAGGCCGGAGACATCGAGCATCAGCAGCGGCGAACCTACGCCGTCCACCTCGGCCTCGGCAAAGAGACGGCGCACGCCGTCCTCACCGGTCTCGTCGGTCACCGTGTAATCGCGCACTTCCTCGGGCAGGGAGTCGACCGTGACAGCCTGCAGGCTCGCGACCAGGGCGCTTGTGTTTTCCGGCTCAGTCGGTTCGGCGTTGGAGGCGGCCACGATGGCCGCGATCTCTTCCTCGCTCATCGCCGCTTTCACTTCGGCGAGACGTTCGGCTTCGGCGGCGTCAAGCTGCTCGCGCAGCCCGGCCTCGGGGTAGGTGGTGACGAGCGCGGTAGTCCGGGAATCCACCAGCCAGTCGCGGATAAACTGCCGGAAGCTGCCGTCCTCGTTCCACTCGACAATGTGGTCAAGACTCTCGACCACGTCGAAGTAGACAAAGGCCTCGTCGGTGTTCATGGCAATGTTGAAAATAGTCTGCAGGATATTGACCCCAATATTGCTGCCCTCCCGCGAAAGCTTGAGGTCGAGCTCGACGGCATTGGCAACGCTGTCGGTGAACTCGGAAGCAAAGCCGCTCTCGGCCAGCTCTTTCAGCGCCTCGTCCACGGTGCGCTGAAAGAGCGCGGCGTCCTCGACATCAAGGCTGCCCGCGTCAAAGACCAGCGCGGTATCGGGCGCCTGCCAGAACAGATAGACGTAGAACGCACCGCCCGGCAGCGTTTTTTTGAGCTTTTGCATCAGCGGCGAGGCGTCGCTGCCGAGAAGCTTCGTGAGACCGACCAGCTTGCGCTGTGTCTCCGGCTCCTGATTCAGGCCGGGCATCACGAAAGCATAGCGGATCTCCGCGCCTTTCGCGGTGTTCGAGCCGGCCTCGACGGCATAGGGGAGACTTTGCACCACCGGTTCAGTCAGCGGTGTATAGCCCTCGTCGTCAAAGCGGAATTCCTGCCGCTCATAGGGTGCGAAGGCCTCGTCGAGCAGCCGGAGAAAGGCGGTATAGTCCTCAAACTCGCCGTAGAGATACCCGAGGCAGTTCGAGGGGTGATAATAGCGCTCGTGGTAGCTCTTGAGCTCGTCCCAGGTCAGATCGGGGATGAAAGCCGGGTCACCGCCTGAGACGTTGCCGACCGTCGAGCCCGGATAGGCCGCGCGCTGTGTGTTGTACCAGGCAGCGGAGTTGATGTTCATCGCGGCGAGCATCTCGGAATAGACCGTGCCCTCGATGCTCAGCGGCGCGTCGGCGTCAGCCAGACGGTAGCGCCAGGCCTCCGCACGGAAGATGCTCTCGTCCTCGAGGATTAGCGGGTGGAGGCAGCTGTCGGTGTAGTAATCCGCGAGCTTTAATAGCTGTGCTTCGGAGAGACTTGCGACCGGGTACAGGGTCTCATACTGTCCGGTCATGGCGTTCATGTAGGTGTTGTAGGTCTGATAGCTGAGATTGAAGAACAGCGAGGTGGAGGGGTACTTCTCCGAGCCATCGGTCGTCGCGTGCTCAAAGACGTGCGGCGTGCCGGTGTTGTCGAGCGCGCGGGTGGCAAAGCTCAGCGCAAAGCAGCGCTCGGTGTCGGAATTGGCGATATACAGGAGCTTTGCCCCGGTGCGGTCATGCTCGAACAGGACTGCCGTACCGCCAAGGAACGGGATGTCCCGCAGCTCCTGCACCGTGAAGCCCTCAATCGTCTCACCCACGGCGGGAAGACCCGTTTCCTCTTCCGCAGCGGCCGTGATGCCGAGCGAGAGCAGCAGCGACAGGGCCAGCAGCCATGAGATCCGTTTTTTCATATTTTCCCTTTCTCGAAAAGAGCCTTATTTGAAAGAGGACAAAATACACTGACAAGTCTTTGTTAGGGCGAAGGGGATCGAACACCTACCGCCTGTGAGCGTCCCTTTTCGGCGCTTTTTGTCCCGCCTCGCTTGCTGGGCGTCGGCC
>CACXDT010000283.1 GCA_902766405.1 Oscillospiraceae bacterium | reverse complement strand
CGAAAAACACAGATTATTCTGTGTTTTTCATGCGAAACAGCGTTTCGCATGCGCGCATTTCATGCGCGCGGGGATTTAGTTATAGAAATCTCCGGCAAAGACGGTAGCATGTACCGAATTGATCAGCCCCTGTCAAGGTAGACAAGAAAAATAGCAAAAGAGAAACACGGCTCTGCGGTGCCGTGGGACCCGCAGAAAGCGTATCGCTGCTTGAGGCAGCAATCCGCTTTTTGCGGGTTTCGTTATGCCGAAAATTTTGCCTTGTAGCGCAGGATTCTTTTATTCTCAGCGATCGGGAATTGTTCTGGTTTATCCATTAATAACGCCATAGATCGGACTTCCATTGGGGATTTTGTTCCAAACCGCTCCTGAAAACGTTCATAATTGTAGAAATGGATGTAGTTGTCAATTGCTGTGCGAAGTTCGCCTTCGTTCTCAAATTTCATCAGATAGTACATTTCTGCTTTCACAATACCCCAGAAGCCTTCTATCGGACAGTTATCAATGCAGTGACCAACCCTTGACATGGATTGGCTCATGGCCTGCTGAGACAGCTTAAACTGGAAAGCTTTGTTTGTATACTGGAATCCGCGATCGCTGTGAAATAATGGATGCGCGTCCGGGTTTAAGCGTATTGCCTGCTCAAAAGTGTCGAATACCAGTTTATTATCATTTCTTGTACTGACGATGTAAGCAACAACAGATCTGTCATAGAGATCCAGGATAGCGCTGAGATAGAGCTTGTGAACAATCGGCCCTTCATACCATTTGAATTCGGTTACATCGGTAGCCCATTTCTGGTTTGGCTTTTCTGCATTGAAGTCTCGGCCAAGCGTGTTTTCTGCTGTAGTCTCTGGCGCAGAATACGTATACTTTCTCTTCTTCCTGCGGATTACAGAATGAATGTTGAGCTCTTTCATGAGTCGATGAACACGATTACGGCTATAATGTGTTCCGTTAAGTTTGTTGATCCAATCCGTCATACGACGGTAGCCGAGAATATGATTGAATCTCTCGTCATACTCGCAAATCAACTGAACAAGGATTTCATTCTCTTGCTCAATTTTTGAAATGTCTCGCTTGAGCCATTTGTAATATGCTGCTCTTGTTACTTTAAGATGCTTGCACATCCAATTGATGCTCCAGTGCTTTTCTGTGTAGAAGTACTGGATCGTCAAATACTTTACGTCATATCTTTGTCGCCCAAGCCTCACATCCTTTCGAATTCCTTCACTTTTTTTAGCAGCTCTACCAGCATGTCGCTTTCTTTCAGTTGCCGTTTCAATCTCTCATTTTCACGGCGTAGCCGCTCTAATTCATCGACTTCTTCGTCAGTCTTATGATGCCCGCGGCAATCTTCAAGTCCTTTCTCCCCGTCGGCCAGGTACTTCCTTACCCAATCGTACACCTGGCCATATGACACTTCGTAATGTGCTGCTGTGTTCTTGTAGTCCTTTCCGTGTAGGATGCAATATTCTACTATCTCTTTGCGTTCTTCCAGCGTTGTCTTTCTTCTTGCTGCCATATAGATCTCCCTCTTCGGATCATTTTCTTTGAGTTCCATATTGGCATTATAACGCTTGATCCAATCGCGGAGAACACTTTTGTGTGTTAGATTATATCTTGTGGCAATCTCGCTGATACTGCCTTCGCCTCGCATCACTGCCTCGACACATTGAATCTTAAATTCTTTACTGTAACTCCTATTTCCTTCTCGCTCATTCAATGCGTTTATTCCGTGCAGTTTATATTTGTTTACCCACTCCCGGATCCTTTCTCCATCTATTCCATATTCTTTCTCAAGCTTTGCATATGACTTTTCGCCCCTTAAATATTCTTCCACTAAGAACAGCTTCATTTCTCCTGTGTTTCTTCCTCTGGACATGAAAATCCTCCTAAAGTAGATTTTGGGGTTTTCCCTTGTCTACTTTAGGAGGATCATATCAAATTTGCCGGAGATTGCTGTTTATTATGGGATTTCTCTGCCGGGCTGCCGAGGGCGGCAGCCCCTACATTTTCACCCCAGGCTCTGTGCGCGGCAGAGCTTGGCGTACTCGCCGTTTTTGGCCATCAGCTCGTCGTGGGTGCCTTTTTCGACGATGTGCTCGCCGTCGATCACGGCGATCTGGTCGGCGTGGCGGACGGTCGAGAGCCGGTGGGCGACGATGATGCTTGTGCGGCCCTGGCTCAGCTCCTCCATGGCGGCCTGAATGCGCTGCTCGGTCACGGTGTCGAGCGCCGAGGTGGCTTCGTCTAAAATCAGGATGCGCGGGTTTTTCAGAAAGACGCGGGCGATCGAAATGCGCTGCTTCTGCCCACCCGAGAGCATCACGCCGCGCTCGCCGACATAGCTGTCGTAGCCCTGGGGGAGGGCCATGATCTCCTCGTGGATCTCGGCGCGTCTGGCCGCGGCGATGATCTCCTCGTCGCTGGCGTCGGGCCGACCATAGCGGATATTGTCGCGGATCGTGCCGGCAAACAGAAAAACATCCTGCTGCAGTACGCCGATATTCCGGCGCAGGCTCTGCTTCGTGACATGGCGCACATCCCGGCCGTCCACGAGGATCGCACCCGCGCCAACCTCGTAAAAGCGCGGCAGCAGGTGGCACAGCGTGGTCTTGCCGCCGCCCGAGGGGCCGACCAGGGCCAGCGTCTCGCCGGGCCGGATGTCGAGCTCGATGTGACTGAGCACCGGTATGCCGTTCGAGTAGGCGAAGCTGACATCCTGATACTGCACGTGCCCCTCGACGGCGTCGAGCGTTTCGGCGTCCGGGGCGTCCTTGATCTCGGGCTCGGTGCGCATGATCTCTAAAAAGCGGGAATAGCCGGCCGTACCCTGCATATACTGCTCGGAAAACTGGGCCAGCTTGCGCAGGGGGCTGACAAATGTCGCAACATACAGGCTGAACGTAATCAGATCGACATAGTCCATGCGCCCAACCATGATGAGAATGCCGCCGACGATGACGACCACGACCTGGGCGATGCCCGCGGTGAACTCCATGCCGCTCATATAGCGGCCCATGGCCTTGTAATACTCGACCTTGGCGCCCTTGAACAGCTCGTTGGTCTGGTCGAACTTCTCCTGCTCCTGCGCCTCGTTGGCAAAGGCCTTGGCCGTGCGCACGCCGGAGATGCTGCTCTCGATGGCGGCGAAGATATCGGCGGTCTTGCGCTTGACCTCGACATTGGCGCGGCGCATGCTGGAGCGCTGCGACATGGTGAACCACAGACACAGCGGCAGCACGACGGCCAGCACGAGCGCCAGCTCCCAGCGGATCGTCGCCATGACGATCAGCGAGCCGGCAAGCGACAGCGTGCAGATGATCAGATTCTCCGGCCCGTGATGGGCGAGCTCGACGACCTCGAAGAGGTCGCTGGTGATGCGGCTCATCAGCACGCCGGTGCGGTTCCTGTCAAAGAAGCTGAAGGACAGCTCCTCGATATGCGTGAAGATATCCCGGCGCATATCGGCCTCGGTCAGCACGCCCATCCGATGGCCGACCACGGTGATGACATAGTACAGCACGGCCTTGAGCACATAGGCCAGCACCATGATGCCCATGACGAGGAAGAACACCGAATAGCGCCCCTCGGGCAGATAGCTGCGCATAGCCGC
The DNA here is from genome assembly GCA_902766405.1 of Oscillospiraceae bacterium. Lineage (GTDB taxonomy): Bacteria > Bacillota > Clostridia > Oscillospirales > Oscillospiraceae > Limivicinus. The sequence goes on along the minus strand of CACXDT010000283.1, from coordinate 2,436 downwards.
GCGGGACACATAGGGGAATGTAAGGTCGATCGCTGCCACCAGCAGCGCGCAGGCGATGTCGATATAAAAAAGCTTTCTGTGCCGGTAGATATAGGCGAGAAAGCTTTTGATGGGCTTATCGTTGTAGTTGATCTGCATAGGTTCTTTCTTTCCTGATAGCTTTTCGCGTTGTGAAAACGGTCTGTCATGCCGTAGGGGCGGCTACCAGCCGCCCGCTCGGAATCCTTATAATCCTGAGAAATGTCCGGCAATTTCGTATAACACTACGTATTCGCCCAGCTTTTTCTGTCAATCGTACGTTTCTCTGCCGGGCGGCTAATAGCCGCCCCTACATGCGTAGCGGTCGCGCTCGCGGACGGCCATGGCATCGCAGCGGTTGTTGTACGCGTTGTCGGCGTGGCCCTTGACCCAGTGGTAGTGCATCTCGTGCTGTCTCGTCAGATCCAGCAGCATCGTCCAGAGGTCGGGGTTCAACGCCGGTTTTTTGTCGGACTTGACCCAGCCCCGCTTCCGCCAGCCCCAGGCCCAGCCCTTTTCGAGCGCGTCGATGACATATTTGGAATCGGAGTAGAGCTCCACCGTGCAGCTCTCGCGCAGAGCCAGCAGGGCCTGGATCACGGCCGTCATCTCCATGCGGTTGTTGGTGGTCTGCGCCTCGCCGCCCGAGAGCTCCTTTTCCCGGCCGTTATAGCACAGGATCGCGCCCCAGCCGCCGGGCCCGGGGTTGCCGGAGCAGGCCCCGTCGGTATAGATCGTGACAGTTTTCATGCCTTAGTTCTGTTCAAATTTGCGCTTTAACACCGCGTATTCTTCCCGCTCGATCAGACCGTTTTTCAGCCAGTCGTCGAGCTGGCTGAGACGCAGCTGCCGGTCGCGGTCGAAGTGGTCGACGCCGGTATTTTCGCAGACGACACAGTGTGCCTCAGGCTCGGGAAAATCGCGGTGGATCTCGACCTTGGGCTCATGGCGCTTCATATGCTGCGCGACACTTACGCCGCCTTTCTGCTGCGCGGATCTGTCACGCGCGGCGGCGGCCGCCTTCTTGATAAACGCGATCACGGCAACAGCGACCGCGATCACAACGATGAACGGGAGGATGTCCTTATCAAAGCCCTCATAAAAGGCGGAGAGAACCAGAAGGATGCCGATGATAAAGCCAATTCCTGTTCCGCCCTTCTTTTTCTGGTTTTTATTTTCCATATCCGTCTCCCCTCTGTTCTGCATCGTCGGTTGACTTTTTATCCTTCATAAAAAACACACAGATCAGATAAGCGATGGCAAGCACCGCTGCCAGACTGTAAAAGACGTATAGAATCCACGCGGACACATTCTGGAGCAGCAGGGCGCGGCAGATCACCACGGTGATACCGAGCGCCGTGGCCAGCACGGCGCTCGCTCTGTTCGGCTGAGGGCGGCCCATTTATGCCTCTCCCTCGGGGTTGGGCTCCGCCGTCTCCTCCTCGGCCTCGCGGTCGGTCTTTTCGACGTCGATCACGCGGCTGCCCTCCAAAAGACGCATGACGCGCACGCCCTGCGTGGAGCGGCTGAGCATCGAGATGCCGCTGCAGCTCATGCGGATCATCGTGCCGTCGTCCGAGATGACCAGGATATCGTCCTCGGCGTTGACCATGCGCACGGCCGCGATATTGCCGGTTTTCCCGGTGACGCTGTAGTTCTTGATGCCGAGACCGCCGCGGTTGTGGACGCTGTACTCCTCGACCTTCGTGCGCTTGCCGTAGCCGCGTTCGGTGATCGTCAGGCAGGCCTCGCCGGCCGCGGTGCTGTCCGCACCGACGACATAGTCGCCCTCTCTCAGCCGGATGCCGCGCACGCCGACGGCCTGACGGCCCATCGGACGCACGTCGTTTTCGTTGAAGCAGACCGCCATGCCCTTGTAAGTGGCGATCAGGATATTCTCATTCCCCGTTGTCGCAATGACAGCGATCAGCTCGTCGCCCTCGTCGAGCGTCAGCGCGCGGAGACCGTTCTGGCGGATATTCTTCAGCGCTGCCTGCTCCATGCGCTTGACGGTGCCGTTGCGTGTGACAAAGACGAGGTAGCTGCCCTCCTCATAGCTGCGGGCGTGGATCATCGTGCTGATCTTCTCGTCCGCGTCGATTGGCAGGATATTGACGATATTCGTGCCGCGCGCGCTGCGCCCGGCCTCGGGGATGTTATAGCCCTTCTTGATATAGACGCGGCCCTTATTGGTGAAGAACAGGATATGATCGTGCGTGGAGGCGGTAAAGACCGTCTCGACATAGTCCTCCTCCTTGGTGGCCATGGCGCGCACGCCCTTGCCGCCGCGGCCCTGGGCGCGGTACTCGCTCGAGGGCAGGCGCTTGATATAGCCGCCGTGCGTGAGGGTATAGACGCAGTTCTCCTCTTCGATCAGATCCTCGATGTCGATCTCGTCGGCCATGTCCTGGATCTCGG
>CACXDT010000282.1 GCA_902766405.1 Oscillospiraceae bacterium | reverse complement strand
GTCTCCAGCTGACGCATGTTGTGCGTCAGCTGCGGGCTATCGCCCGCTTACGTCCGCCAACGGCGGACGTGGAGACAAAGTTATAGTATTTTGCACTTATCACAGCAGACATTGGAGACGCCTATGGATCAGCAAGCATTTGAAACCAAATATCTGTCGCGTCTGAACGCGCAGCAGCGGGACGCTGTCTGCGCCGTCGACGGGCCCGTTCTCCTCTTGGCCACGCCCGGCAGCGGGAAAACCACGGTACTGGTGACGAGGCTTGGATACATGGTGCTGTGCCGCGGCATCGATCCCAGGTCGATTTTGACCATGACCTATACCGTCGCCGCGACCAGAGATATGCGCAGCCGCTACGCCTCCCTTTTTGGCGAGGACGCCGCGGCTGATTTGCAGTTTCGAACCATCAATGGTGTGTCGGCAAAAATCATCGAATACGCCGGCCGGAACCATGTCGGTCGCGCGGCGTTTGAGCTGGAGACCGACGAGGGCGAATTGAACCGCATGATCCGCACCATCTGCCAGACCGTGAATGACGCCTATCCCGAAGACAGCGAAGTCAAGGAGCTACGGCGCCTGATCACGTATATCAAAAACATGATGCTGACGGATGAGGAGATTCAAAGGCTGGACAGTGAAATCGACAATCTGCCCGAGATCTATCGCCGCTATAAGAATACGCTCCGCCAGCGCCGTCTGATGGACTATGACGACCAGATGGCCTATGCGTACAATATTCTCCAAAAATACCCGGAGGTATTGAATCATTTTCAGGATCAGTTCCGGTACCTGTGCGTGGACGAGGCGCAGGATACCTCCAAAATACAGCACAAGATCATCCGGCTTCTCGCCTCGCGGTATGAAAACCTGTTCATGGTGGGCGACGAGGATCAGAGCATCTATGGGTTTCGGGCGGCCTATCCCGACGCGCTCCTCCATTTTGAAAACGACCACGAAAACGCAAAGCTCCTTCTGATGGAGGAAAACTACCGGTCAACGGAGGAGATCGCAGCCGCGGCCAACCGCTTTGTCGCGGAGAACCGGTTTCGCCACGAAAAAAACATCCTCCCCACACGGGGCAGCGGTTCGCCGGTGCATGTCGTGCAGGCCAGATCGCGCGTCTGTCAGTTTGAATACCTTGTACATATGGCAAGCCAAAGCAGCGGCGAGACAGCCATTTTGTTTCGCAACAACGATACGGCGCTGCCGTTGATCGACAGGCTGGAGCGAAACCGGGTCTCCTATAACTGCCGGGCGATCGACGACTATTTCTTCACCCATCGCGTCGTCGTGGATCTGCTGGACATCATCCGCTTTGCCTACGATCCCCGGAACGAAGAGCTCTTCCTGCGCCTGTATTACAAGTTCGGTGCCGCCATCTCCAAAAAATCGGCCCAGTACGCCGTCGCGAGAAGCAAAACGGGCAACAGAGCCATTTTCGAGGAGCTCCTGCACGCCCCCGACATCCGCGGGCCGGTTCAGGACGTGGTGATCGATCTGATGCAGAATCTGCCCCAGGTGAAAACAGACAGCGCGGAAACGGTGATCCACCGCATCTGGGAGGCGATGCACTACGGCCGGTACGTGGAGCAGAGAAAGCTCGACCTCGGGAAATACTTCATTCTGGGTCTGCTGGCGAAGGGCATTGAGAGCGCGAGCGCCTTCCTTGAAAAGCTGGACCGTCTGCGCTCGACGATGGCCGAGCACAGGAACTCACCGGATAACAAGCTGATCCTCTCCACGATCCACTCAAGCAAGGGACTTGAATACGATACGGTTTACCTGGCCGATGTGATCGACGGCATCCTCCCTTCCAAGACCGAAAAGGAAGCCGAGACCCCGGACGACATCCGGCAATACGAGGAAGAGCGCCGGCTGTACTATGTCGGTATGACACGCGCGAAGAACGATCTGTATCTCTTTCGCTGCGGCGAGCCCTCCAGCTTCACCGACGAGGTGACGAGAGCCCTGCCGTCACCTGTGATCGATACAAACGATGTTTTTGCCCCACTTCTCCTCCCCCGGGTCGGCAAGCAGTTTTCCGACCGATCACTGGGAACAGGAGAGATCGTCGCCGCGTGTGAGGATCTGAATCTGATTGCCTTTCCGGACGGCCGATACGAGCTCCTGACCGTCTCCGAGATGTTTGCAAGAAGAAGCACCAGGGTGGAATACGCGGTGCAGGAAGCGAAGGCCGGGAGCCCCGTCGCAGATACCGCTGTATGGAACAAAGCCATCGCCGACGCGCTTATGATGCAGCTTCACCCGGGCGGCTTTGTTCAGCACAAATCCTTCGGTACAGGAAAAATTCTGTCCATCAAAGACGACGTTCTCACCGCCGATTTTGGACAGAAGGGCGTTCGCAAGCTGGCGCTTTCCCTGTCGCTGCAGAATAAGCTGCTGCGTGTTTAAGATGGGGGTCTCTGATGGGCCTGGATGCTTTTGATACCGCAGCGGTACCATACGGCAAAGCTGTTTTCATTGACATTCCGGGCTTTCCTGTCTATACTTTTATCAGCACCGAAAGTGAACGCAGCTATCAGGGATTGACGCGATACCGCGGGGGAAGGAGAAAAATATGCCGGTTGTTTACGGAAAGGACACACCGAAGCTCGGCTTTGGCCTGATGCGCCTGCCAAAGAGAGGCTTCACCATTCATGTCGAGCAGACCAAAGCCATGGTCGATTTGTTTCTTGAGGCGGGCTTCACCTATTTTGATACGGCCTACGTCTATCCGGGGTCGGAGGTCGCGATCCGCAAGGCGTTGGTCGAGCGCTACCCGAGGGACAGCTTCACGCTGGCCACCAAGCTCAACGCCATGGCGGCACCGACCGAGAAGGCCGCGCGGAAGGAGTTCGCCACCAGCCTGGAGCGCACCGGGGCGGGCTACTTCGATTACTACCTGCTGCACGCGCTGATGGAGAACAACTATCAGCGGTATGAAAAGCTGCATCTCTGGGATTTTGTCAGAGAGCAGAAGGAAAAGGGCCTGATCCGCAACCTGGGCTTTTCGTTCCACGCGGGGCCCGAGCTGCTGGACAAGCTGCTGACCGAGCACCCGGAGGTGGATTTCATCCAGCTGCAGATCAACTACGCCGACTGGGAGAACCCGAAGGTCACCTCGCGCCAGAATTACGAGGTCGCGCGGCGGCACGGCAAGCTGATCACGGTCATGGAGCCGGTCAAGGGCGGCAGTCTCGCCAACCCGCCGGCGGAGGTGCAGAAGCTGTTCCACACGATCCACCCGGACATGTCCTGCGCGTCCTGGGCAATCCGCTTCGTCGCCTCGCTGGACGGCATTCTGACTGTTCTCTCAGGCATGTCCAACGTTGAACAGATGAAGGACAACCTCTCGTACATGAAGGACTTCCAGCCTCTCAATGAGGAGGAGCAGGAGGCCATCCGCCAGGCCCAGCGCATTCTGGGCAACGCCGCGACGATCCCCTGCACGGCCTGCCGCTACTGCGTCGAGGGCTGCCCGCAGCAGATCCGCATCCCGGATATCTTTGCGGCCATGAACAAACAGCTCGGGAACGGGCAGATGGCGGCCGCAAAAGAGGCATTCCAGCATGTGACCTCGGACGGACACCGCCCCTCGGACTGCATCGAGTGCCGCCAGTGCGAGCGGGCCTGCCCGCAGCACCTGCCGATTACCGATCACTTGAAAAAGGCGACCGAGATGTTTTCCGCGGACAGGCATTAACAAAAACAGGAGGGCCGATCATGGAATTGACATGGACACGCGAGCCTGCCGACTACAGCATCTCAGACAACAGGATCACGATCACCACGCAGCCGCACACCGACCTTTGGCAGAGAACCTATTACCACTTCCGCAACGACAACGCGCCCGTTTTGCAGACCGAGACCGACGAGCAGTATTTTTCCTTCATCGTGAAAACCGACTTTACCGGCAGCCACCACCGCTTTGACCAGTGCGGCATCGTCATGTACCTGGACAGTGAAAACTGGCTGAAGGGCTCGGTGGAATACGAGAACGAGCGCTTCCAGCACCTCGGCTCAGTCGTCACCAACCACGGCTATTCCGACTGGGCGACCACGGCGATCCCCGCCGATGTGAAGACCATGTGGTACCGCTTCAGCCGGCGTGCGGATGACTACTGCATCGAGTGCTCGCCCGACGGCGTGACGTTCAGCCAGATGCGGATCGCGCACATGTGGGAGGGGGCCGGAAGGATCCGCTTCGGCCTGTACGCCTGCAGCCCCGAGGATTCCAGCTTTACCGCGGTGTTCACTGACATGCAGCTCACCGAGTGCATGTGGAAGGCCCACGACGGCCAGCAGCCGGATTAAGGCAGCAAATACCATAGGAGGGAGAGGTCTTGGTTTACATAACCAAGACCTCTCAGCGTGTAGACAAAGTCCATGAGGGACTTTGTCACACGCTTCAGCCGCCATATTTTTCGTGAAACCGTATATTCACGAAAAATCT
>CACXDT010000281.1 GCA_902766405.1 Oscillospiraceae bacterium | reverse complement strand
CGCGGATCTGGCCATGCTCTGCCAGTTGGAAACGGGCGGTAAGATCGTCCTCTGCTCGGACGAGAACTGGGAGGCCAGTCAGCAGGGACCCACACGGGAAAACGACCTCCAACAGGGCGAGAGCTATGACGCCCGGATGGAGGAGATCTCCGATTGGCACAGCGTCACCGTCCGGGACTGCTGCTATGAAAACCTGGCCCCTACAGAGAGCGTGCCCATTCTCGAACAGGAGCGCTTTCCCGGCAGGCTGTTCACAACGCCCAACGGCGAGACCATGATCGACTTCGGCCAGAACCTGGCTGGCTATACCGAGCTGCGCGTTACAGCCAGGGCCGGACAGAGCATCACGCTCTGGCACGGCGAGACGCTCGACGAGAACGGGAACTTCACCCAAAAGAATTTTGACCCGGGCGATCGGAACAAAAACGGCATCCCGCAGAAGCTCACATACGTCTGCAAGGATGGGGAGAATGTCTGGAAGCCGCGCTTCACGGTCTTCGGCTTCCGCTACGCGAAGCTCGAGACCGACGTCGAGTTGACGGGCGCGCACTTTACCGCGATCGCCGTCTATTCTCAGATGCGGCAGACCGGCTTTTTCGAGTGCGGCAACGCCGACGTGAACCGGCTGTTCCTCAACAGCCTGTGGAGCATGCGCTCGAACTTCTGCGATATCCCCACCGACTGCCCGACGCGCGAGCGCGCGGGCTGGACCGGCGACGCGGCGGCTTTTGCCCCGACCGCGGTCTATCTGATGGACTGCTGCCCGGTGCTGCGCAAGTGGCTGGGCGAGTGCCGCCTGGCCCAGGGGGACGACGGTCTGGTGCAGAACATCGCGCCGGTCAACAACAGCGGCAGCATGATCTCGAACATGCTGCAGGGCTCGGCCGGCTGGGGTGACGCCTGCGTGCTGGTGCCCTGGGCGCTGTACGGAGCCTATGGGGATAAGACGATCCTTGCGGAAAACTACGATATGATGTGCCGCTGGATGGCATACTGCGAAAAACGGGCGCAGAAGACGCGGCCGCACAACCTGCTCAATCCTTATCACAAATATCTGGTGGACGAGGGCTTTCACTTTGGCGAGTGGTGCCAGCCCGATGTGGATAACGGCGCGGCCATGAAGAAAACCATGATGCTCGGCGCGCCCGAGGTCGCCACGGCCTACTATTTCCGCTCCGCCTCGCTGATGGCACAGATCGCTGATATCCTCGGCAAGCCGGAGGACGCGAAGCGATACGCCGAAATCGCGGAAAACGTGAAAAAGGCCTATCGCCATGCCTGCACGAAGAACGGGAAAATCAGTTCTGACCGCCAGTGCGAGTATGTGCGGCCCATCGCCTTCGGGCTGCTGGACGGCGAGGAGGCGCAGGCCGCGGCGGACGCGCTGGACCGGCTGGTGGCGGAGAACGGGTATCATCTGAACACGGGCTTTCTCTCGACGCCCGACCTCTGCGCCGTGCTGGCTGACAACGGCCACGCGGACACGGCCTACAGGCTGCTCTTGCAGGAGGATTGCCCCGGCTGGCTTTACGCCGTGAAAAAGGGCGCGACCACGATCTGGGAGACCTGGGACGGCGTCCGGGCCGACGGCACGGTGCACGATTCCCTGAACCACTACTCCTACGGCGCGGTCACCGGCTGGCTCTTTTCCGGCGTCTGCGGCATCCGGCTGCGCTCCGGGAAGCTGACAGTCAAGCCGCAGCCCGGCTGTGAGCTTGGGTACGCGAAGGCCGAATGGCGCTCCCCTGTGGGAACGATCCGCAGCGCCTGGCGCTATGAGGGCGACAGACTGTGCTTTGACATGACCCTGCCCGTTCCTGCTGCGATCGAGCTGCCGAACGGAGAAACCTACGAGGTAACGGAGGGAGATCACCATTATGAAATACTTCTGTAATCCCATCAACATCAACTACCGCTATCAGTTCAACGCCGATCCCCGCAGACACGGCGAGCTGCAGATCTGCCGCGAGGCGGCTGACCCCTCTATGATCCTGTTTAAAGGGCGCTACTACATCTTCGCCTCGATGACACTCGGCGTCTGGGTGTCGGACGATTTAGCGAACTGGGAAAACCGCCGCCTGCCGGAGGAGCTGCCGCTTTACGACTACGCGCCAGACGTCCGTGTGCTGGGCGACTGGGTGTATTTCTGCGCCTCCAACCGCGATCACAACTGCGACCGCTGGCGCACGAAGGACATCCTGAACGGGCCCTACGAGAAGCTCGAGGGCAGCTTCCCGTTCTGGGACCCCAACCTCTTTGCGGACGACGACGGGCGGGTCTACTTCTACTGGGGCTGCTCCAACGTCACGCCCATCTATGGCGTGGAGCTGGATCCGCAGACCATGCTGCCGAAGACGGAGCCGAAAGCCCTGGTCGAGGGGCATCCCTTTGAGATCGGCTATGAGCGCTTTGGCGAGAACAACAGCATCCTCCCGGCCACCGAGGCGGAGATCGACGCCAAATACAAGGCCTTCCACGAGGCGCAGG
>CACXDT010000280.1 GCA_902766405.1 Oscillospiraceae bacterium | reverse complement strand
GGTGCCGCTGGCCGCGTCGCCGGACATCGACTGGTAGATCATGATGGTATCCAGGAAAGTGGCGTTGCCGTTGCATTGGGTGTTGTTGGCGGTCAGGTCGCAGTTGTTCAGCGTAATAGAATTGAGTCCTTCAATGCACACGCCCTCGGAGAGATTGGAGGTCAGCGCGGCATTGGACACCGTGATATCCGCCGTGGAGTAGATGGCCGGAGATCCCAGCCCATTGGAAGTGTAGCTGCCGCCGTCCACCACAACCGTCCCTCCGCCGCGGTCGGTACGGATGGCCGCAGAGGACTGACCCGAGGTCTCGACAGTCAGATTATAAGCGTAGGTCACACCGCCGCCCGTGGTCATGATACCGCCGGAGCCGTTTCCCGTGGTCGTGATGGTGGTGTCATAGATGGTCAGCGTGGTGCCGTCACCGGACGCGCCGTTCTGCCCGCCGTTGCCGCCGTAGCAGAACACACCGTTCGCTCCTTCTGCATCAGACGTGATGGTGCCGCCGGTGATGGTGGTCGTGGTGCCGTCCTTCACCAGGACGGCCGCGTTCAGACCGTAGAAATTACAGTTGTCGCCGCCGTCGGAGTCGCCGGACTTAGTGACCGTGGGGTCGGTGATCGACACGTCATCGGAGGTGCTGATCAGAAGGGCGCTTTCATCGGAAGTGGTGCTGGCATAGGTCTGGACGCTCTGGGAATCGGCAGATGTGATCTCCACCGCGCCGGTATAGTCAATATCTGCGCTGCTTGAGCCAGGCGCACCTCCGGGCATTCCACCGCCGAAGCCTCCGGGAGGCGTACCGCCGGGGCCTCCGTTTCCGTCAGGCGGATCGCCGGGGGCATTCCCGCCCTCCGCGCTGGCTGACGCGCTGCCGACGCAGAGGCTGAAGACCATGATCAATGACAAAAGCAGGCACATAATCTTTTTCATAAGAAATTCCTCTCTTTCCTTGTGTGCTTGCATAATATCCCAGTTACCTTAATCTTACCTTAAAATCGGAACAGGTTTTTGGGAATCGTAGTTCCGGCCCGGTTTTTGTGCTCTTTTTATTGTGCTCCATTCTCGTCAAACCCCGTCCATTTTTCCGCAAAAGCGGCCTTTTCACATTCCTTTAAGGCAATACCGCATAATTCGACGAGAGCGAATCCTGAGAAAATTTGGGTTCTGATGATGGCACTTTTTCGCAGAAATACTTAAGTGAGCTTCCAAATCTTTGATTTGGCTAAGCGAACTTATGCATAGCTGAAGGCGAATTGTGCGGTGTTGCCTTAAGGTAAAACTAAACTATCTCTGGTATAGTCGTATCATCCGAACTCTAAGGAGGATTATTTATGAAAAAAAGACGAGTCATTTTGCCCTTGCTGCTGCTTGCACTGCTGGTCTTTACGGGCTATGTCCTGCTCGACACCTTCGTCATCGTACGCAGGTATGAAACGAATGCACAGCCCCTGTCCAAAAGCGAACAGCCCGTCGAAGCGCAGGAAACTGCCGTATCGGAGACGCCGATCGCTTCCTCGCTTTCCTTAAGCGCGGAGAGCGTTGTGACCGGGGACAGCTACAGCGACGGAAACATTTCCATTGTTATTACTGAGGAGCGCGTCGGAGATACCACCGTATATGTGGCCGACGTGACACTCAGCTCCGCCGATTATCTCAGGACCGCTTTCGCTGAGAACACCTACGGCAGAAACGTGACAGATACGACCTCAACAATTGCGGAGTCGGTCAACGCGATACTCGCGATCAACGGTGACTACTACGGCGCCCAGCAATCCGGTTATGTGATCCGAAACGGCGTTCTCTATCGCAGCACGGCGGAAAAGGGCGCGGAGGATCTGGTCATCTACCGGGACGGCAGCTTCGCCATCATTCAGGAATCGGAAGTCACGGCGCAGGCGCTGCTGGACAGCGGCGCGTGGAACGTGCTCAGCTTCGGGCCTGCGCTGGTGGAAAACGGCGAGATCGCTGTGTCGGTCGATGACGAGGTCGGACGCGCCAAGGCCAGCAATCCCCGCACCGCCATCGCGGTGATCGACGAGCTGCACTATCTGTTTGTCGTCTCGGACGGCAGAACGGACGAGAGCGAGGGGCTGTCCCTGTACGAGCTGGCTGTCTTCCTGCAGAACAAGGGCGCACAGATCGCCTACAATCTGGACGGCGGCGGCTCTTCGACGATGGTATTCAACGGGCAGGTCGTCAACAACCCGACCTCGGGAAGAGGCATCAAGGAGAGGAGCGTGAGCGACATTGTATATATCTGATCAATCCTCGGGAAAAAGCAAAGCGGCCTCGCCCCTCGGCGCGTATCTGGCCGCAAGCGTATTCTGTGCGCTCTTCGGCGCCGTTTACGAGCTGTTCAGCCACGGGGTCTTCTCCTACTGGATGATCTACGCTTTCTTCTTTCCTCTGCTGCTTGGCGCGATCCCCTCTTTTCTTCTGCAGAGGAGAGGAAAGGCCTTCCCCCGCAGCGCGGCGGCAGACTGTATCCACGGAGGCGTCGCGTGGCTCACCGTCGGAAGTATCGTGCAGGGCGTGCTGGAGATTTACGGAACGACGAATCCCCTTGTCAAAGCTTTCTGGTTAACCGGAGCCGGACTGCTTTTGATCGGATGGCTGCTGGCCCTCACGGCAGAGGCTGGTTACACTTGACGCGTGCTGCCTCCGGGCACCCGGGCGCTATCCGTAATAGTTATCAATTTTTTGTGCAGCGAGCTCACCAGCCGTCAGGCCGGTTTCGTCGGCAGTCAGCTGGTCAAAAAGATGATCAGCCTGCGAAAACGGCATTTACCCGCATTTCTTTTAAAAATAACAGGAGAACAACTGCGTTCCCCTGTCATTTTTTCATCTCAGAGCAACTGATGAAACTCTGTTTTCCTGCATCAACGGATATCGTATACCGCTGAAATACGCCTCCATGGCCGCGATATGATCTTCTGCAAAGAGCTCGGGAATTTCGTCTTTTCCGAAGAACCTAAGCTCAAACGACTCTTCGTCGATCCGCGGCTCTCCGCTGACAATCGTGGCGGTATAATAGGCGCTGATGACATGGGCGGCATCTCCGTTGCTCCAAACCATGTTGTGGTTATGGAAAATACCCAGAAAGCTGTCAAGCTGCACGTTCAATCCGGTTTCTTCACGGATTTCCCGCAATGCCGCTTCCTCGTATGTCTCATTCATTTCCAGCAAACCGCCGATCAAGCCCCACTTGCCGTTATCCGCCCGGCGCTGGAAGAGAATCTTATTGTCGCGGATGATCAGGGCTCCGGCACAGTTCAAGATGATTTTTCGTGAACCGATCATTTTCCGCAGATCATGAATATAGTCCATATTTCGCTCTCTCTTTCTTTGCCCTTTCTTATCATGAGTATATCCAAAAAGCAGAAGAAAAGCAACATTTTTTGGAATGCAGTTCAAGAAGACCATCTTTCACCACGCAGATGCCCTTATTCACATGACAGTACCCTGAAGCGACAAGTATTTCGCAGCATGCCTCTGAATAGCAACCGGAATTGCCGTCACAGCAGCCCCGTGCAAAACGCCATTTTGTTTATCCGACCAACTCACATGAAATACACCGAGCTTTTTCTCTTTCTCTTCTATTTCTGATAGCGTGCTGGAGGTCTCCGGAACCGTGCAGGCCAGGGTGACCGGCGCTGACTGGACAGCTTGAATCAAAAAGTGGGATCACAGAAATTGCTTTCTGCGACCCCACTTTTTCTTTCCTGGTTTTCGTATTCATGAGTGAAAGAGAGATCGGGGCCGCTCAGATCAAGGTGGTGACCCGAAATGACCGAAGCCATGAACCGATTGGCAATCGCTGCTGCATCCGATGAACGGAAGCGGGAAGAACTGATTTACAGCAATGAACAGCCGATCCTGCGCACGGCCTCCACGGCCTCCCGCCGCTTCGTGAGCAGAAGCGACGACGAATGGTCGGTGGCTCTCGGCGCTTTCTCGAAAGCAGGAATACTTAAGTGAGCTTCCAAATCTTTGATTTGGCTAAGCGAACTTATGCATGCGAGCAAAGCGAGTCGTATTGTGTATTG
>CACXDT010000279.1 GCA_902766405.1 Oscillospiraceae bacterium | reverse complement strand
GTGCGTATTCGCCCATAATTGTAACAAATATATCAATGCAGCCGCCGGGCTGTCGAGGGCGCCAGCCCCTACGGTCGTATTGGACTTGGTGCCGTTTACCTACTTCCGTCTATTTTGAGACAACGCCGTAGAAAAATTGTCAGAGGCGATTACTTGCCCAGGCTATCGGCAAAGGCCGTATAGCGGTTCAGGCGGTCGACGCAGTCGCTCTCGCTCTCGCCGCGGATCAGCAGGTAGACCTTGATCTTCGGCTCGGTGCCGGAGGGACGGACGATGAAGTTGCTGCCGTCGGCCAACTCGAAGTAGAGGACGTTGGAGCCCCAGAACGGGGTCTTGTCGACCTTGCCGAGACCGGAGACATAGATGCTGCCGTCGGCATAGTCGCGGATACGGGCGACCTTCTCGCCGCCGATCTCCTTCGGGGGTTCCTCGCGCAGGCTCTTCATCAGAGCGGCCATTTTCTGCAGTCCGTCGAGACCGGGCATCACGAGATTCAGGGTCTTCTCCTTGAAATAGCCATATTTCTTGTACAAGGCGTCAACGGCGTCGAGCAGCGTCATGCCCATGGCGTGGTAGTGCGCGGCCATCTCGGCGATCAGCATCGAGGCGGTGACGGCGTCCTTGTCGCGGACATAGTCGCCGACCATGTAGCCATAGCTCTCCTCAAAGGCGAAGATGTACTTATACGTACCGGCGGCCTCCCACTCGGCGATGCGCTCGGCCATGAACTTAAAGCCGGTGAAGGTGTCCTCAAAGTGGACGCCGTTGGCCTCGGCAATCACGCGGGCCATCGGGGTGGAGACGATGCTGTTGAGCGCGCCGGCCATCGGATCGAGCTGGCCGGTGGCCTTGCGGGCCTGGATGATGTAGTCGAGCAGCAGGCAGCCCATCTGGTTGCCGGTGATCGTGACATATTCGTCGCCCTTGCGCACCATCGTGCCGACGCGGTCAGAGTCGGGATCGGTGCCGATGATCAGGTCGCTGCCGACCTTCTTGGCGAGGTCGATGGCCAGATAGAAGCCCTCGGGATTCTCGGGGTTCGGCGAGACGACCGTCGGGAAGTTGCCGTCGATGACCATCTGCTCGGGTACGGGGAAGACATGCTTCATGCCCAGACGCTTCAGCGCCTCCGGAACGAGCTTATGGCCGCAGCCGTGGAACGGCGTGTAGACGATCTTGAAATCGTCGGCGACCTTGGCGACAGCGTCCTTGTCGATGACCTGTTTCATGACCTCGGCGAGGAAGGCCTCGTCGGTCTCGTCAGAGAGGATCTCGATGCGGCCGTCGGCCAGGGCGTCCTCATAGCGGACGGTCTTGAAGCCGGTGAAGACGTCGATCTCTTCCATGCGCTTGGCGATATCGTCGGCCTGCTTGGGGGGCAGCTGGGCGCCATCGGACCAGTAGACCTTGTAGCCGTTGTACTCCTTGGTGTTGTGGCTGGCCGTGATGTTCAGACCGGCTGTGCAGCCGTAGTAGCGGACGGCGAAGCTCAGCTCCGGGGTGGGGCGCAGAGCGTCGAACAGGCGGACGTGGATGCCGTTGGCGGCCATGACACAGGCGGCCTCGCGGGCGTAGTCGGTGCCGTTGTTGCGGCAGTCAAAGGCGATAGCGATGCCCTTTTCCTTGGCGTCCTCGCCCTCGGCGGCGATCACGTCGGCAAAGGCCTGCGTGGCGTGGCGGATAATATGGATGTTCATGTGATGCAGACCGACCTTCATCGTGCCGCGCAGACCCGCGGTGCCGAAGGACAGCGGCGCATAGAAGCGGTTCTCGATCTCCTTCTCGTCGTCACGGATGGCGTCGAGCTCGGCCCACTCCTGTTCGGTCAGCGAGGGGCTGTCGAGCCAGTGCTGATACTCTTCCTTATAATTCCTCATAATTGCTGTCTCCTTTACTTAATTCTTTTGCGTCAGAATAATAGCTTTCAGGTACATAGATGTCAACGCCGGGGCCGCTCATGCCGAGCACGACACGGCCAAAGCTGCCGTCGCCGGGGTACACCGTCAGGCAGGGGATTTGGTAGGCCTCCAGCATGTTGACCAGCAGCTCCGCGCCCATGTCCACGCTGGTTTTCCTGGCTAAGAGCACAGGGGGCTCCGGCTCGCCGTCAGCGTCCTTCGGCCAGCGCTCGTACAGTTCGCTGTAGCGGTAGCTGCCCCAGTCGATGTTGGGATCGCCCAAGCTTTCACCTCCTGTTTCAGCGCATTGATACAAAATACATGATTCACTGTCAGACAGTATACTATAACTTCTATCGAAAGTCCAGTATTTTGCAGGAATGATCCGGCAAAGATTTTCACGGGGGTATTTCACTTGTGATAGCGCGAGCCCTCGTTGATTTTGAAGCCGCGGTAGAGCTGCTCGAGCAGCATCACGCGCGCCAGATGGTGAGGGAAGGTCATCGGCGACATGCTGAGCATCAGGTCGGCCTTTTGTTTCACGAGCGGACTGAGCCCGTAGGAGCCTCCGATCACAAAGCAGATCCGCGGCCGTCCTGAGTTCTCGCGCTCGCGGATTACCCTGGCCATACCCTCGCTCGGCATCAGCTTGCCTTCGATGCACAGCGGTACAAGAAAACTCCCTTCGGGCACGGACTTCAGGATCTCCGCAGCCTCGCGCCCGAGCGCGGCGGCAATCTCCTTTTCGCCGGGGTTCTCAGGCAGGCGGTACTCGTTGAGCTCCAGCAGCTCAAAGCGGCAGCAGGCGCCGAGGCGCTTTCGGTATTCCTGGCAGGCGTCGATATAGAATTTCTCCTTGAGCTTACCGACACAGATCAGCTTTACACTCAGCATGGCACGGCCTCGTTTTCGCGGATGGGTTCGACGGCAACCGTCAGCGGCCCCTCCGGCGGGGCGCAGAGGAGCGCGGCCTCGGAACCGGCGAGTGCCGCGGCGACAGTTCCGAGCGCGAGCTCCGGCAGATTGTTCTCCCGGCTTACGTGGCCGAGGATGATGCGAGCGGTGCCATAGCCCACAAGCTCGGCGGCCAGGCGGGCGGCGTTGTTGTTTGACAGGTGGCCGCGCTCGGACAGGATGCGCCGCTTGAGCGGCAGGGGATAGGGGCCGTTCACCAGCATGTCCTCGTCATGGTTGGCCTCGATCAGAACAGTGCCGCAGCCGCGCAGCGCGCCGCGGATCTCGTCGGTCACATGGCCCATGTCGGTTGCGAGGGCAAAGCTGCAAGCGCCGCAGTCGACCCGATAGCCCACGCTTTCATCGGTGTCATGCGGGGTGTGAAAGGCGGTGACGACCGTCTCACCGACAGAAAAGCCTTCTCCCACCGGGATGATGCGCAGCTGTTCCTCCAATGCCGGAACCCTTCCGAGCAGGCGGTTTGCAACCGTATGGGGCGCGTAGATGGGCACCGCGTGATATTTCGCGATCATCGGCAGGGCGAGGATGTGGTCGGCGTGCTCGTGAGTCACCAGAATACCGGCGATGTCCTTCCAATTGACACCCTCGAGCGCAAGAAAGCCCGAGATCCGCTTCATCGAGATGCCGGCGTCGATCAGAAGCCGGGTCTCTCCGGACGAGATCAGCGCACAGTTGCCGCTCGAGCCGCTGGCAAAGACCGTAACGCGCATAGCGGGGGATGTTGTGTGCATAGCCATTGTTGCTCCGTTTCTTCTGTCTGCCGGTGCGTCACCAGCTCGGAATAGATCATCTGTTCATTAAAATCAGGTACATTTCATGCTGAAATGTACCTGATGAAAGATCTGTATGTTTTAGAATGGTTCAGCCGACATAGATGAGGCGGTCGCTGAGCGTGCTCTCTTCGTCGTCGATAATTTCAATGTCTGCGCCCAACGAGCGAAGCTTGCCGACGAAGTTTTCGTAGCCGCGCTCGATAAAGTGGACATCCTCGATGGTCGTGGTGCCGACCGCGCCCATACCGGCGATCACCATGGCGGCGCCGGCGCGCAGATCACAAGCCTGCACGAGAGCACCGGTCAGCTTGTGGCCGCCCTCGATCACAGCGACACGGCCCTCGACCTGACACTCCGCGCCCATTTTGCGCAGTTCGTTGATATACTTAAAGCGGTTGTCGTAAATGCCCTCGGTAATGATGGAGTTGCCCTGGGCCAGGCACAGCAGCGCGCCCATCTGCGGCTGCATATCTGTGGGGAAGCCCGGGTAGGGGAGTGTCTTGACGTTTGCCTTGCGCAGCGTGCTGGCACCCTTGACAAGAACCGAGTCCTCGTACTCCTGGACAATGGTGCCGGTCTCGCGCAGCTTGGCCGAAATGCACTCGAGATGCTTGGGGATCACGTTTTTCACTAAAACCTCTCCGCCGGTCGCGGCGGCGGCCACCATATAGGTGCCGGCTTCGATCTGGTCGGGGATGATGGAATAGGAGCCGCCGTGCAGTCGCTCGACACCGTTGATTTTTACGGTGTCGGTACCGGCGCCGCGGATGTCGGCGCCCATCTGGTTGAGAAAGTTGGCCAGGTCGACGATATGCGGCTCGCGGGCGGCATTTTCAATGATCGTACGGCCCTGCGCCGTGGCGGCGGCCAGCATAATGTTCATCGTGGCGCCGACCGAGACCTTGTCAAGGTAGATGCGTGCGCCGCGCAGGCGCCCGTCGGTCGTGTCGGCATAGACAAAGCCGTTCTTTACGTTGACCGCGGCGCCGAGGGCCGTCATACCCTTGACATGCTGCTCGATCGGGCGGACGCCGAAGTTGCAGCCGCCGGGCATCGTCGTCTTGGCCTTGCCAAAACGACCCAGCATAGCGCCGATCAGATAATAGGACGCGCGGATCTTCCGCGTCAGATCAAACGGGGCGTCCTGAAACTGGACGTTCCGGCAGTCGATATCTATGGTAGAGCGATTGATGAAGCGTACCTTCGCACCGAGACCCGTCAGGATCGTCAGCAGCATATCGGTATCGCTGATCTGGGGAATATTCTCGATCCGGCAGACGCCGTCGACCATCAGGGCGGCGGGGATGATCGCGACAGCCGCGTTTTTTGCGCCGCTGATCTCGACCTCACCGTGGAGCATTGTTCCACCCTTCACTACATACTTATACAACGTACAGCACCTTCCTAAACCCGGAAGCGATGACAGAGAAAGCTTCCGAGCGCTTATCTTACCATATATAGTGCCAAAACGCAATCTTTTTTTCACTATACAGGCGCCGGAACAGAATAATCAATGATTGTAAACGAAATTGTAAATTGCGTTTACAATATTGCCATGTTTTTCGGTTGCCCCATCAGGGGCGAGAAAAACGGCATCAGATAATGATAGTAAACGAAAATCTTATTTTCGTTTACTATCATTCCGAGCGGACAGGATCCGCTCGGCCTTCAAAATCGCGATCACAGTCTTGGCGTCTTCGATCTCGTTTTTCATAGCCATGTCATAGAGCTCGGAGAGAGGAATCTTCTCGACATTCAAAAACTCGCCCTCGTCGGGGTGGCTGTGACCCTGGTGCAGGCCGAGCGCCAGATAGATGTGCAGGATCTCGCTGGAATAGCCGGGAGACAGGAAGGTCGCTCCAAGGTCTATGAATTCGTCGGCCTCGAGCCCCGTCTCCTCCGAGAGCTCACGCTTGCCGCAGAGAAGGTGATCCTCTCCCTTTTCCAGCTTGCCGGCGGGAGCCTCCAGTACCATCTTGCCAAAGGGATAGCGGAACTGACGCACCATATAGCAAAGACCGTTTTCGTCCACGGGCAGCACACAGACACCACCGGGGTGCTCCACAACCTCGCGTTTGACGACGCGGCCATTGACAAGCTCGGCCTGATCCAGGTGTACCTTGACGATCACGCCGTCATAAATCTCCTGCCGACTCAGCTGCTTTTCAAAATACTCCATCGGTCCATGCCTCTTTTGCAATAGATGATATAGAATAGTATATGCACGAACATAATTGATTTAACATATTTGGATTTACATAATCGCAAAACGCAGTATAGCACATCGTTTTTCGGATTTCCACTGTTTTCTCCAAAAAAGTTTGAAAAAAATTAGGATTCTTAAGAAAAATACATCTAAAAAGACAAAATAATAAAATTAATGTTACAGATTAAAAACAACGGCGGACGAATCGGTAAACAATTGCGCGAAAAACAAGAGTTCACAAATTATGCTTTTCTTTTTATGCCGGCTGTGATAAAATAGCCGCGACCTTGAGGCGGCCGACCGGTGACGGCGGGCGATTCTTCCCGTGGGAGGTGGTTCCATGCCAAAGCAGAAGGGCACGAAGGAGATCTGCGCTAACCGCAAGGCCTTTCATGAATACTTTGTTCTGGAGCGCTTCGAGGCCGGCATCGAGTTGGCCGGGACCGAGGTCAAATCCATCCGCGGCGGCAACGTCAATCTGAAGGACGCCTACTGTACGGTCAAGAATGGCGAGCTCTTCGTCCGCGGCGTCCACATCAGCCCCTATGAGCACGGCAATATCTTCAATCTGGATCCTGTGCGGCCCCGGCGGCTGCTGATGCACAAGCGCGAGATCGTCAAGCTGAACGCGCGCGTGATGCAGGACGGCGTGGCGCTGATCCCGCTGAGCCTGTATTTCAAGGACAGCCGCGTGAAGGTCGAGCTTGGGCTGTGTAAGGGCAAGAAGCTTCACGACAAACGAGACAGCGAGGCGGAGCGCGAAGCCCGCCGTGATATCGACAGAATCCTGAAGGAGAGATCATACCAATGAATACGAACAATCCCATTGTCACAATCGAAATGGAAAACGGCGATGTCATCAAGGCGGAGCTCTATCCCGATATCGCCCCCAACACCGTCAACAATTTCATCTCCCTGATCAATAAGGGCTTTTATGACGGACTGATTTTCCACCGCGTTATTGAGGGCTTTATGATCCAGGGCGGCGATCCCAAGGGCATCGGCATCGGCGGCCCCGGCTACAGCATCAAGGGCGAGTTTGCCGCCAACGGCTTCAAGAACAGCCTGCTGCACAGCCGCGGCGTGCTTTCCATGGCCCGCGCCACGGATCCGAACTCGGCCGGCAGCCAGTTCTTCATCATGCACGAGGACGCCCCGCATCTTGACGGGCAGTATGCCGCCTTTGGCAAGGTGATCGAGGGCATCGAGAATGTCGACAAGATCGCCAGGCAGCGCGTCGATTATAACGACCGTCCGCGCCAGACCCAGAAGATGGCAAAGGTCACGGTCGAGACTTTCGGTGTCGATTATCCCGAACCGGAAAAGCTGTAAGATCATTTTTTCGCAACCCTTTTCTACTGAGGTATTCCCGGGTTCGCCGCTATGGGCGGACCCTTATATGGGGGTGTACTGGTTTCGACGGGGGTGTAGAGGCAGGAATAGCGGGCGGATGCGCCTACCATCCTTAAAATGGGCATCTTATAAATTAAAGAACAACGATAATACTGTTCTTCTCGCTGCTTAATCAGCGAGCGTTCCACCCGGGAGGACCACGGCCCGGGATGGGGCGTCGATGAGTGGTGAACATGCGTGCGCAAAGCTTTGAGCGCACCATGGATCATGAAGCTACCAGACTCTCGAGCGTGACGGCACGCGCCTGAGCGAGGGAATGTAAATTACCGTCTGCGCCCGGAGAAGTTCCTGAGGAAACGCTTTCGGACAGGGGTTCGATTCCCCTCACCTCCACCACGTCAGAAGAACGCAGCTCCATTCCGTTTCCGCGGCGACGCGAAGCT
>CACXDT010000278.1 GCA_902766405.1 Oscillospiraceae bacterium | reverse complement strand
TGAGATAGCACATGGACAGTCGGGGCTCGGATACCGCTTACGAGACTGCGGCAGAAACCGTGTGCATGGCGGGATGGTTTTTGCCTTTTTTCAAACCTTGCGAGGGGCGTTTTGCCATATGGCAAAGCGCCCAGCATTTTTTGTTGACCCGCGGCGTATTCCATGCTAAAATATTCTGACTACTCATTGGGAGAGAGATTATGTGGGTCGCTGACAAGTGGCGGGATTTTGAAGTATTGGACTGCTCGCGCGGAGAAAAGCTGGAGCGCTGGGGAAGCTATACCTTGGTGCGCCCGGATCCCCAGGCGATCTGGGATACGCCGCGCCGGGACGAGCGCTGGAACGTGCGCGACGGCCGATATCGCCGCAGCGAGACCGGCGGCGGCAGCTGGGACAAGGGCAGCCTTCCCGAGAGCTGGAGCATCCGCTATGGAGAGCTCAGATTCCAGGTCAAGCCCATGAATTTCAAGCACACGGGGCTCTTTCCCGAGCAGGCGACGAACTGGGACTGGGCCATGGCGAAAATCCGTTCAGCCGGGCGGCCGCTCCGGGTGCTCAACCTCTTCGGCTATACCGGCGCGGCGACGGTCGCCTGCGCGAAGGCCGGAGCCGAGGTCTGCCATGTGGACGCGGCCAAGGGCATGGTGGCCTGGGGCAAGGAAAACGCCGCGCTCTCGGGCCTGAAGGACGCGCCGATCCGCTGGATCGTGGACGACTGCGTAAAGTTTGTCGAGCGGGAGATCCGCCGCGGCCGGCGCTACGATGCGATCATCATGGATCCGCCGTCCTATGGCCGCGGCCCGGGCGGCGAGGTCTGGAAGTTAGAGACGAACTTATGGCCCTTCGTCAGTCTCTGCGCCGATGTGCTCAGCGACGACCCGGCCTTTGTGATTTTGAACTCCTACACCACGGGTCTGAGCGCCTCGGTGCTGAGCTACGTGTGCGAGAGTATTTTCACCAAAAAATTCGGCGGCCGCAGCGACAGCCAGGAGCTCGGCCTGCCGGTCACCGACAGCGGCTTAACCCTGCCCTGCGGCGCGACTTGTCGCTGGGAAACCTGAACGCCGCCGCCGGTGGAGGAAGAAGGCGTTCGGGTTTCCCACTATGTGTTTCGGGTTTGCTCAGCGTATCATGCGGCCGTAGGGGCGGCAATCTGCCGCCCGGCAGGAAGCGGTTTGACTGTGCGCTTTGCCCGGGCGAATTCGTATGAAATAGCTTATTCCGCGCGGGCGGCTGGTAGCCGCCCCTACGATGTCACCATATAGCTGACGAAAGCTATACGCACATTATTATAATTGGGAAGTATCTATGAGTGCATTGATCCGATTTGAAAAGGTCTCGTTTTCCTATCCCGGGGACGAGGACGAGAGCCTGCACGAGATCGACCTGGAAATCGAAGAGGGCAGCTTCGTGGCCGTGCTGGGGCACAACGGCTCCGGCAAATCCACGCTGGCCAAGCACACCAACGCCGTGCTGACGCCTACCGAGGGCCGCGTCTACGTCGGCGGCATCGACACGCGCGACGAGGACCGCCTGCTGGATATCCGCCGCCAGGTCGGTATGGTGTTCCAGAACCCGGACAACCAGATCGTCTCGAACGTGGTCGAGGACGATGTGGCCTTCGCCCCGGAGAATTTAGGTGTCCCGACGGCGGAGATCCGCGAGCGCGTGGACAGCGCGCTCCGGCTTGTGGGTATGTATGAATACCGCAAGCATGCGCCGCACCTGCTCTCCGGCGGACAGAAGCAGCGCGTCGCCATCGCCGGCGTGATCGCGATGCAGCCGCGCATCATTGTGCT
Source organism: Oscillospiraceae bacterium (assembly GCA_902766405.1). Taxonomy (GTDB): domain Bacteria; phylum Bacillota; class Clostridia; order Oscillospirales; family Oscillospiraceae; genus Limivicinus. The sequence goes on along the minus strand of CACXDT010000278.1, from coordinate 4,650 downwards.
CGACGAGCCGACCGCCATGCTCGACCCCCAGGGCAGGCGCGAGGTCATTGCGACGGTCACCCGGCTTTGCCGCGAAAACGGCATGACCGTGCTGCTGATCACCCACCACATGGAGGAGTGCATCGGCGCAGATCGCCTGGTCGTTATGTCGAACGGCCGGATCGTGGCCGACGGCAGCCCCGAGACCGTTTTCTCCCAGGTCGAGCTGATGGAGCGCGAGGGTCTGACCGTCCCCGAGACGACCCGCCTCCTGTACGAGCTCAACCGCGAGGGCTTTTCCCTGCCGCTTGACCGTCTGACAACTGAGAGCTGCGCCGAGGCGATCGTCTCGGCATTGAAATAGCAAAGACCACACAGCCAGGTGTAGGGGCGATTCACGAATCGCCCGCCGGGAACGAGTTTCGTTGTACGGATTCGCCCGTGCGCTGTGCCAAACATGAACATTTTCCTGCCGGGCCGTTCGTGAACGGCCCCTACGGGCTTTGATATCCATATTAACGAATAAGAGAGAAACCACCATGCCAGAGATCCGCGTGGAGGACCTGAGCCACACCTACAGCGAGGGCACTCCCTTTGAAAAAACCGCCATCGAGCATATCAGCGTCACCGTACCCCACGGCCAGCTGGTGGCCGTGCTGGGCCACACCGGCTCGGGCAAGTCCACCTTCATCCAGCATCTCAACGCCCTGCTGCAGCCGACGGGCGGCAAGGTCTATGTGGACGGGAAGGACATCAACGCCGATAAGTTTTCCCGCCGCGATGTGAAATCGCAGGTGGGGCTTGTGTTCCAGTACCCCGAGTACCAGCTGTTTGAGGAGACGGTCTATCAGGACATCGCCTTCGGCCCGAAAAACCAGAAGCTGTCTGAACAGGAGATCGACGAGCGCGTGCGCGAGGCCGCGGCCTTTGTCGGCGTGGACGAGGCGCTCTTTAACGAGTCCCCGCTGGAGCTCTCCGGCGGGCAGAAGCGCCGTGTCGCCATCGCGGGCGTCATCGCCATGCGCCCCGGCGTGCTGATCTTAGACGAGCCGACGGCCGGGCTGGATCCGGCGGGCTGCCGCCAGATCCTCGACAACATTTTGAATTACCGTGAAAAGACCGGCTCGACCGTGCTGCTGGTGAGCCACAGCATGGACGACGCGGCCCGGCTGGCCGACCGGCTGCTGGTGTTTGACAAGGGGACGCTCGCCATGGACGGCACCCCCGAGCAGGTGTTTTCCGAGCCGGAAAAGCTGATCGCCATCGGCCTGAACGTGCCGCAGGCGGCGGCCATTGCGATGGAGCTCCGCCGCCGGGGGCTCAGCCTACCCGGAGCGATCTACACCCATGAGCAGCTGAAGGCCGCCATTCTGGCAGAGAGGGGGCGGCGCACATGCTGAAGGATATCACGCTCGGCCAGTATTTCCCGGGCGATACCGTCGTCCACCGGCTCGATCCCCGCACCAAACTGCTGCTGGTGATCGTCTATATCGTCGCGCTGTTCCAGGCCGGCGGCTGGGTCGGCTATGCGCTGGTGCTCGCCGCCACCGTCGCCGCCATGGCGCTCGGGCGTATCCGGCCGAAGAACATCTATAACGGACTCAAGCCCATGCTGCTGATCATCGCGCTGACGGCGGTATTGAATATCTTTTATACCAACGGCACGCCGGTGCGGCCCGGCTGGCCCATCACCTGGGAGGGGATCGCACGCGCCGTGCAGATGGTGCTGCGCATCGTGCTGCTGATCACAGGCACCTTCCTGCTGACCTATACGACAAGCCCGATGGCTTTGACCGACGGCCTCGAAAAGCTGTTGAATCCGCTCAAGAAGCTGCACGTCCCGGTACACGAGATGACGATGATGATGAGCATGGCCCTGCGCTTCATCCCGACGCTGATCGAGGAGACCGACAAGATCATGTCGGCCCAGAAGGCCCGCGGCGCCGACTTCGAGACCGGCAATCTGGTCGAGCGCGCCAAGGCGCTGCTGCCGATCCTCGTGCCGCTGTTCGTCTCGGCCTTTCGCCGCGCCGACGAGCTGGCCGTTGCGATGGAGAGCCGCTGCTACCACGGCGGCGAGGGCCGCACGCGCATGAAGCAGATGTCCATGGAGCGGCGCGATGCTGTTGCGCTGACCCTTGGCGCGCTGCTGCTGATCGCGGTCATCGCGCTGCGGCACTTTGGCCTATGAGCGAGCGGCGCAACATCGCCCTGCGCCTGTGCTACGACGGAAGCCGCTACCACGGCTGGCAGGTGCAGAAGACCGAGATCTCCGTCGCTGAGACGCTTGAGCACGCTCTGACAAAGATCTGCGAGGAGCCGATCCACGTCGTGGGCTGCGGCCGCACCGACGCCGGCGTACACGCCCGGCGCTACTGTGCCAATTTCCGCAGCGACTGCCGCGTCCCGCTCGACCGGCTGCCGCTGGCCGCGAATGCCCGCCTGCCGCTGGATATCGCCGTGCAGGCCGCTGTCGAGGCGCCGGAGGACTTCAACGCCATCGGATCGTGTCTCAAAAAGGAGTACGTCTACCGTATCCACAACAGCAATATCCGCGATCCGTTTCTTGAAAAGCGGGTATGCTTTTATCCGCAGCATCTCGATCTCGAGCGGATGCGCCGCGCCGCCGCGGCTTTCGAGGGCACGCATGATTTTCGCGCTGTGCGCAGCGTCGGCACCGAGACGAAGACGACGGTCCGCACGGTCCACTGGTGCCGTGTCGAACAGAGCGGGGAGCTCATCGAAATCGCCATCTGTGCCGATGGCTTCCTGTACAACATGTGCCGGGCCATGGTCGGCACGATGGTCTACGCCTCCTACGGCAAGTTAGAGCCCGAGGACATCCCCGCGCTGCTCGAGCGGGGTGACCGCCGTCTCACCGGGCCGACGATGCCGCCGCAGGGCCTTTATCTCAACCGCATCTGGTACGACGGCGCCGTGGGCGAGATGATGAAGGCCGACTAAAGCGCCGAGCGGTTTCATGTTGGCTTTTTCCTCGAATTTCCGCTATATTTGTTCACAATTGCGTGTTATACTAACTTTACTGTGGCATCGAAGCTCTCAAAGGAAGGACAACCTGCCATGATGAATACGATTCTGGATATTGTGCTGCTGGTGATCATCGCGCTGTGTACCTGGGACGGCTTCAAGCGCGGCCTGATCGGCAGCATGGCCGGCATTCTGGCCATTGTTATCGCCGTATTCGGCGGAACGCTGCTGTCCTCGGCCTACTCCGGCGAGGTCATCCCGGCCCTCAAGCCCTTTATTGCCGGGTATATGGACTCGAAGGAGACCAAGGAGCTCATCCTGGACAAGCTCGGCTACGGCAGCAGCGATAAATCGCTCAGCGACATCCTTGCCGAGGACAGCTCCCTGCGCTACGACTACGCGCTCGAGTGCATGGAGCTGATCGGCTTTTCCGAGGAGCGCTCGCAGGAGCTGGCCCAACGCACGGTGAAGCTGGCCGATGCGCAGGGCATCCATATCACCGATGCCACCGTCGCCGTGCTCTGCGACACCGTCACCTATGTCGCGGGGCTGCTGATCGCCTTTCTGATGCTTTTGATCTTGTTGATCGTGCTCGGCAATATCGGTAACCTGTCGTTCCGGCTGCCGAATATGGAGAATCTCGACGAGATCGGCGGGGCGTTGCTCGGCCTGGTGCGCGGCTTTGTGTACTGTGTACTGCTGAGCTGGGTGCTGAGCTTTTTCGGTCTCGTGATCGGAATTCATACGCTCGAGAGCACCACCCTGGCCCGTTTTTTCCTCTCCTTCCACTGGATCACCGACGGGCTGATGTGAGCCGCATGAACCGCGGCCTTCTATAATATCCTGATCGTGTGGCTTTTTCTCGAATTGTAACTGGAGGAATTCCATGACACCTACCATGTGCAGCCGCTGCGGCAAAAACCCGGCGGTGGTCTTTATCACAAAAATAGAAAACGGACAGACAAAAAATCAGGGCCTGTGTCTCAAATGCGCCCGTGAAATGCATATCAAGCCCATCGACGATGTCATCAACAAGATGGGCCTGACCGATGACGATATCGAGAGCTTTTCCGGCGAGATGATGAACGCGCTCAACGGCGCCGAGGAGCTGATGAGCGCCGACAGCGGCGACGAGAACGAGGACGACGGCAAAACCGCCACCTTTCCGTTTCTCAACCGTCTCTTCGGCGGCCCGCCGTCCAATAACGGCGGCAATGCCGTGCCTCAGCCGAACGGCGGGCAGCGGCAGGAGAACGCCTCCGCCGCGCCCAAGGGCGGCGGCAAGCGGAAGTTTCTTGACAACTACTGCATCGATCTGACCGGCCGCGCGCGCGAGGGCAAGCTCGACGCCATGATCGGCCGCGAGGAGGAGCTGGAGCGCGTCATCCAGATCTTAAACCGCCGCCAGAAGAACAACCCCTGTCTGATCGGCGAGCCGGGCGTCGGCAAAACCGCCATCGCCGAGGGGCTGGCCCAGCGCATCGCGGTGGGCCAGGTGCCCTACAAGCTCCAGGATAAGCAGGTCTTTTTGCTGGATCTGACGGCGCTCGTGGCCGGCACGCAGTTTCGCGGCCAGTTCGAGAGCCGCATGAAGGGCCTGATCGAGGAGATCCGCCGGCACGGCAACATCATCCTCGTCATCGACGAGGTGCACACCATCGTCGGCGCGGGCGACGCCGAGGG
>CACXDT010000277.1 GCA_902766405.1 Oscillospiraceae bacterium | reverse complement strand
CATGCTGATGGACGAGCCTCTTAGTAACCTGGACGCCAAGCTGCGTAACGAAATGCGCGCTGAGATCATCAAGCTGCGCAAGCGCATTGATACCACCTTCATCTACGTCACCCACGACCAGACCGAGGCCATGACCCTGGGCGACCGTATCGTTATCATGCGCGACGGCTACATCCAGCAGATCGGCACTCCGCAGGAGGTCTTCAACCATCCCTCCAACCTCTTCGTCGCCGGCTTCATCGGCATGCCGCAGATGAACTTCTTCGACGGCAAGCTGATCCGCGAGGGCGACAAGTTCTTCGTCGAACTCGGCGGCTACAAGGTCGAGCTGTCTGCCGACAAGGAAGCGCGCCTGCTGAAGAACAATGTCCAGAGCCAGGCTGTGACTCTGGGCGTCCGTCCCGAGCACACCAATGTCGGCCAGAGCGGTGTCAAGGCCAAGGTCGACGTCAGCGAAATGATGGGTTCTTCTGTCCACCTGCACCTGAGCGCCGAGGGCAAGGACGTCATCGTGATCGTCCCGACCATCGACCTGGAGGGCAGCTTCCGCCAGGGCGACAACGTGTTCTTCAACTTCCAGGGCAACGTGGCCCACGTCTTCTCCAAGGAGACCGAGAAGAACCTCGAGTTCTGATTCGATTCAGAAAAAGTTCCACGGATCCCGTAGGGGCGGCAAGCCGCCGCCCGCGCGGTACAATCTGATACATGCACAAGAGTTGGGCAATTTCGTACAGTGCTGCGAATTTGCCCAACTTTTTATCTTATATATTACATTTTTCCGCGCGGGCAGCTGATAGCTGCCCCTACAGCGGCAATCGATTTTGCTCTCCTGAAAAAAAGACTTGCATTTTTCCTGCGCATCGTATATAATGCCCGCGAACAAGAGATTTTTAAGCTCGGCACAGAGAGGTCGGCAAAATCGCTCATAGCGTTGGGGTGTACGGCTGTACATCCGTGCTTGTGTTGCAATCTTGCCGGCTGGGTTTTAGTCTGCAGGATTTTTTTGTTGCCCGGAGGTGACGGGATGAAGCTGAAAGCGCAGATCATGGATGAGGCGGCCCTCGGCCGGGCGCTGATGCGCATTTCCCATGAGATCAACGAGCACAACCGCGGCGTTGACAATGTCGTTCTGGTCGGCGTCCGCCGCCGGGGCGAGCCGATTGCCCGCCGCATCCGCGAGAACATCCGGAAGATCGAGGATAAGGAGATCCCCTGCGGCAGCCTGGACATCCGCTTTTACCGCGACGATCTCAGCCACCTTGCCCCCCAGCCCGAGACCAAGCGCGCCGATCTGCCCTTTGCGGTGACCGACCGCGATGTCGTGCTCTGCGACGACGTGATCTACACCGGCCGCACGGCCCGCGCCGCTATCGAGGCGATCTTCTCGCTGGGCCGCCCGCGCTCGATCCAGTTGGCCGTCCTGGTGGACCGCGGCCACCGCGAGCTGCCGATCCGCCCCGACTTCGTGGGCAAGAACATCCCCACCTCGCGCAGCGAGCTGGTGGAGGTCCGTCTGCCGGAATTTGACGGTGAGACGGGCGTATTTCTGATGGATCTGAGCGAGTGATCGCTCTTTCCATAAAGGCGACATCGCGTTGCCTTCATTAATTTTATCTAGAAAGGTAAAGATGAAAATGGGAAAAGAAAAAAATGCAGCCGTTGACAGTCCAATTTATGACGCCCGCACGCTCGGCGCGCCGAAGATGCTGGTTCTCGGTGTGCAGCACCTGTTTGCCATGTTCGGCGCCACGGTGCTTGTTCCGATTCTGACCGGACTGAGCGTCTCGGCCACGCTGCTCTTCGCCGGTCTCGCCACGCTGTTTATGCACCTGGTCACCGGCAAGAAGGTCCCCGTCTTCCTCGGTTCCTCCTTCGCCTTCCTCGGCGGCTATGCCGCGGTCGTCGCCTCCGGCGCCGAAGCCGGCCTGTCCCAGAGCGAAGCGCTGCCCTACGCCTGCATCGGCGTCGCCTGCGCGGGTCTGCTGTACCTCGTCCTCTCGGCGGTCTGCAAGGCTTTCGGCTCGAAGACCGTCATGCGCTACTTCCCGCCCGTGGTCACCGGCCCGATCATCATCGCCATCGGCCTGATCCTGGCCCCCTCCGCCATCAATAATTGCTCTACCAACTGGTGGATCGCGCTGGTCGCGATCGTTGTGGTCATTGTCTGCAACATCTGGGGCAAGGGCATGATCAAGATCGTTCCGATCCTGATGGGCGTTCTGGTCTCTTACCTGGTTGCCGGCATTACCGGCAATGTGGACTTCAGCGGCGTCAAGGCTGCCGCCTGGATCGGTCTCCCCGTCCAGATGAAGGACACCGTGTTCGGGCTCCTCACCTCCGGCAACGTCAACGGCGGCCTGGTCGTCTCGTCCATCATCATGATCGTCCCCATCGCCTTCGCTACCATGATGGAGCACGTCGGCGACATCTCCGCCATCAGCGGCGCCATTGAAAAGAATCTCATTGAGGATCCCGGCCTGCACCGCACGCTGATCGGCGACGGCATCGGCACCAAGATCGCCGCCCTCTTCGGCGCCCCGGCCAACACCACCTACGGTGAGAACACCGGCGTCCTCGTCCTCACCAAGGTCTATGATCCGCTCGTTGTCCGCATTGCGGCCTACTTCGCGATCATCCTCTCCTTCTGCCCGAAGTTCGCGGCGCTGATCTCCGCCATGCCCGCCGCCACGATCGGCGGTGTGTCGATCATCCTCTACGGCATGATCTCCGCGGTCGGTGTCCGCAACATGGTCGAGAACCACACCGATTTCCAGAAGTCCCGCAACGTCATTGTCGCGGCCGTCATTCTCGGCCTCGCGCTCGGCGTGAACTTCTCGGCAAACGGCTCCATCTCCTTTGCGGTCGGCAGCATGAACATCGCCCTCTCCGGCATCGCGGTCGCCTCGATCGTCGGCATCGTCCTCAACGCGATCCTGCCCGACAAGCGCGAGGAATACATGCCCAACACCGAAAACTCCAGCTCGCTCGGCAAATTCTGATTTCCTGCAAGACTTCATTTCCCGCGGGGAGGCTGCACAGGCGTGCAGCTTCCCCGCATTTTTGTCAAGCGCAAACCATGAGATCGACGCGGAGGCCCATCGTAGGGAGCGATCCCCAGATCGCTCCGTGGATTTTCGCGCGGGTCCGCGGAGGCATCAGGGGATGCCTCACTACGGGTGCGGCGGACAAAACTGTTGACGAATGGTGTAGTATCCTGTAAAATAAAAGTCCCCGAAAGGGGACGGTGAAGAGTTGAACATTCACACGCGGCGGTTGGCTCCACCCTCCGGCAAGGAGGTGGTATCTATGCGGATAACTTTCCATATAAAGAAGTGGACGGTCACAATGATTGTGAGGAAAACTTCCCGAAAGGCAAAGCCCGCAAAAAAGACAACCGCCACTCCCGACAAGTGACGGTTGCTTTTGTGGCTTTGCCACAACTCAATCTAATGCACTGAGGAGCTGACCGTGTGCGTGGTTCGGCTCTTCACTGTTATTATAAGGCGTGATCGCGGCTTTGTCAACCGGAAAACGTGGGGCCGTTTCGCGCCGATCGCGCAATTGACAAACAGCGGTTTTATGATAAAATATCGTAAACGAAATTGAAAATTGCGTTTACTATATTTTACAACACATTTTATGATAAAGGAACTGCGTCACGATGAGAGAACGAAAGGTTATCGCGCCCGAGGAGCTGCGCGCGCAGGAGGAGATCTGCGGGCGCATTATGGAGCGTGTCACGGCCGACGGGCAGCGGCCTCTCGCCATGGTGGACACCTACGGCTGCCAGCAGAACGAGGCCGACAGCGAAAAGCTGCGCGGCTATCTCGCGCTGATGGGCTATGGCTTTACGCAGGATGAATTTCAGGCCGACGTGATCGTCGTCAACACCTGCGCCGTGCGCGAGCACGCCGAAATGCGCGTGCTCGGCAACGTCGGCGCGCTGAACCACTCGAAAAAGGCGAAGAGCGGGCAGATCGTGTGTGTGTGCGGCTGCATGGTGCAGCAGCAGCACATGGCCGACAAGCTCAAGCACTCCTACCCCGTGGTCGATCTGGTCTTCGGCCCGCACGAGCTCTGGCGCTTCCCCGAGCTATTAGAGCAGGTGCAGACCAGACACAAGCGCGTCTTTGCCACCGCCCCGTCCGACGGCGCCGTGGCCGAGGGCATCCCCGTGCGGCGCGACGGACAGGTGAAGGCCTGGCTTTCGATCATGTACGGCTGCAATAACGTCTGCACCTACTGTATCGTCCCCTATGTGCGCGGGCGCGAGCGCTCGCGCCTGCCCGGGGACATCCTGCGCGAGGCGCGCGAGCTCGTGGCCGCGGGCTACAAGGATATCACGCTGCTGGGGCAGAACGTGAACTCCTACGGCAAGGATCTGCCCGAGCCGGTCGACTTTGCCGATCTGATCCGCATGGTGAACGACATCCCCGGGGATTTTCGCATCCGCTTTATGACCAGCCACCCGAAGGACGCGACCGAAAAGCTCTTTCGCGCCATGGCCGAATGCGAAAAGTGCTGCCATCAGCTGCACCTGCCGGTGCAGTCGGGCAGCGACGAGATTTTAAAGCGCATGAACCGCGGCTATGACAGCGCCAAATACCTGCGCCAGGTCGCGCTGGCGCGGCAGTATATGCCCGATCTCGTGCTGACGACCGACATCATCGTCGGCTTCCCGGGCGAGACCGAGGAGCAGTTCAGCGACACGCTGCGCCTGTGCGAGCAGGTGCGCTACGACGCGATGTTCACGTTCATCTACTCCAAACGCGTCGGCACGCCCGCGGCCTCGATGCCCGACCCCTATACGCGCGAGGAGAAGCAAAAACACTTCGACGCGCTGACCGCGCTTGCCAACCGTATCTCGCTCGAGAAGCACGCGGCGTATGAGGGGCAGGTGGTGCGCGTGCTGATCGACGGCGAGACCGGCCGCGACGAGTACAATCTCTCGAGCCGCACCGACGGCGGCCGTCTGGTGCATCTCAAGGGCGATCCCTCGCTCGTGGGCCGCTTTGCCGACGTGAAAATCACCGCGAGCTCCACCTGGGCGCTCTACGGGGAGATTGTGTGAAGATGAAACGCCGCTTCGCCTTTCTGCTGGTGCTCGCGCTGCTGCTGGCCGGTACGCCGCGGGCTCTGGCCGAGGATGCGGACAGCGCCTATGCCAATGCCGCACTGTTTGCCGCGCTTCTGGATTCCCAGGGCTTTACCCATGGCGAGATCACGCCCTATGAAGAGGGCGCTTACGCCCTGGCTGTCACCTGCCCCGGCGGCCCCGAGGGCCCGGCGGGGCGGCTCGAGAGCGACTGGTACTTCACCGCCGACGCCGTCCACGCACGGCTGCGGGGGCTGGTTGCCTTTGACGGGCGTGATCGCGCCGCGGTGCTCGCGGCGCTCAACGAGCTGAACATCGACTGGTATCTCGCGCGCTATGTCGCCGATTTCTCCGACAACACGGTTCTTGTCGCCGTCGACGCTATGCTCAGCGACGGCGCGGCCGGGGAGATCTGCGCCGATCTGCTCGATACGCTCCTTCAGCGCGCCGAGGACGCCTATGAGACGCTGCGCCCCTTTGACACACGCGGCGCGGCCGGGGCCTTCGCGCCGGTTCCCTTCGCCCTCGGCGCCGAGTCCGGCACGCTTGAGGACGCGTGCAGAAACGCCGGGGTCTTCATGGAACTGTTGAAGGCCGAGGGCATCGATTTCACCGACCGCGGCGAGTACGACGGACAGTATATCGTCGAATCCGTCTGCCCGGTCGAAAACGGCGGCAGCATGACAAGCGAATGGATTTTCGACGGCCGCTACGTCATCGGCGCCGTCTGGAACCTCGCGTCCTACGACGCGGCGACATACGTTTCGGTTCTCGAAACGCTCAACGAGCTGAATCTGACAAACGGCACGCTCAAATTCCTGGCTGATGGCTCGGACAGCAGTGTGACCGCCGAGTGCTATCAGTTGCTGCCGGACGAGGGCAGCGAGGCGCTGCTGCGTCTGCTCTATTCCCAGCTTTTAGGGCTGGTGCGGTACGAGCAGGGCGTGCTTCAAACACTCGGATAATAAATTCTGTGTAAAACAGCAGTTCCCGCCGTAGGGGCGGCTATCAGCCGCCCGAAACGTCATGCAAGCGGGCGGCTGATAGCCGCCCCTACGCGGATCGGGATATGATTCCTTCATTCATCTTTCAGAAAGCGAGAGAATCCATGGCTGAATTGACGCCGATGAAGCGGCAGTATTTTGAAATCAAGGAGCAGTACAAGGACTGTCTGCTTTTTTACCGCCTCGGGGATTTTTACGAGCTCTTCGACGAGGATGCCAAAATCGCCTCGCGCGAGCTCGATCTCGCGCTGACGACGCGCGACCGCAACGTGGAGGACCCGGACGAGCGCCTGCCGATGTGCGGCGTGCCCTACCACAGCGCCGAGACCTATATCGCGCGGCTGATCGCCAAGGGCTACAAGGTCGCCATCTGCGAGCAGATGGAGGATCCGGCGCTGGCCAAGGGGCTCGTACAGCGCGACGTGATCCGCATCATCACGCCCGGCACCGTGACCGAGAGCTCGATGCTCGAGGAGGGGCGCTCGAACTATATTGCCGCGGTGTACCTGGACGAGCTGGCGGGCGGCGTGGCCTTCTGCGATGTCTCGACCGGTGAATTCTGCTGTGCGGCCTTCGAAAACGACGTTGTGACCCATATCGTCAACGAGCTCGGCCGCTTTGCCCCGCGCGAGGCCGTGCTCTCTGTCGGCGCTGCCGCGAGCGAGCCGCTGCGCGAGTTCCTTTCAAAAAAGCTCAACGCCATGGCCGAGACGGCCGGCGACTTCGACTATATGCACGCCTGCGCGCTGCTGTGCCGCCAGTTTGCCTATGAGGACGTCGACCAGGCCGGGCTCGGCGACACGCCCTCGGCTGTCTGCGCTGCCGGGGCGCTGCTGCGCTATATCATCGACACACAGAAATTTGATATCAGCTATATCAACCGTCTCGAAGTGTTCTACGGCGGACGCTATATGGAGCTCGACTGGACGACGCGCCGCAATTTAGAGCTGACCGAGTCGCTGCGCAGCGGGGAAAAGCGTGGGACGCTGCTGTGGGTGCTGGACAAGACCCGGACGCCGATGGGCGCGCGGCTGCTGCGCGCCTGGGTCGAGCGGCCGCTGCTGTCCGCCGTGGCGATCAAGCGCCGTCTTTCGGCCGTGGACGAGCTGGTGCGCGACAACGTCCGCCGCGGCGAGCTGATATTGGCGCTGCGCGAGATCGGCGACATGCGCCGCCTGATCAGCCGCGCTGTCTACGGCACGGCCGGCGGGCGCGACCTGCGAGCGCTCGCGGCGTGCATCGCGGTACTGCCGCGCCTCCAGGCGCAGTTAGCGGACTTTCACAGCCAGGCCCTGCGCGAGATTGCGGCCATGGACCCGCTGACGGACATCTTTTCCGACATCGATTGGGCACTGTGCGAGGAGCCGCCCTTCTCGGTGCGCGAGGGCGGCATCCTGCGCGACGGCTATTCCGAAGAGGTCGACCACCTGCGCTCGGTGCGCGACAACGGCGCGCAGATGCTCCAGGAGCTCGAGGCGCGCGAGCGCGAGCGCACCGGCATCAAGAAGCTCAAGGTCGGCTACAACAAGGTCTTCGGCTATTTTATCGACATTCCGAAGTCCGCGGGCGTTGAAAACGTGCCCGAGGACTATATCCGCAAGCAGACCCTCGTCTCGAACGAGCGCTACTTCACCGGCGAACTCAAGGATCTCGAAAACGAGCTGCTGACAGCCCGCGAGCGCATCAACGAGCTCGAATACCAGCTCTTCAACGAGCTGCGCGAGCGCGTCGCTGCGCAGGTCGACCGCGTGCAGGCCACGGCCGACCTCGTCGCGCAGTTAGATGTGCTCTGCTCCTTTGCCGAGGTCGCGGTGCGCAATTCCTATACAATGCCCGAGGTCGACGCCTCGCGTGAGCTGCGCATCGTCGACGGCCGCCACCCGGTGGTCGAGCAGACGCTCAAGGACGTGCTCTTTGTCCCGAACGACACCTATTTAAACGATAAGGACGACCGCGTCGCAATCGTCACCGGCCCGAACATGGCAGGAAAGTCCACCTATATGCGCCAGACGGCCCTGATCGTGCTGATGGCGCAGATCGGCTCCTTTGTCCCGGCAAAAAGCGCCACGGTCGGCATTGTGGACCGCGTGTTTACGCGCATCGGCGCCTCGGACGACCTCGCCTCGGGCCAGTCGACCTTCATGGTCGAGATGAACGAGATGGCGAACATATTGCAGCACGCCACGGCCGCCTCGCTGCTGATTTTAGACGAGATCGGCCGCGGCACCTCCACCTTCGACGGCATGGCGATCGCAAGGGCGGTGCTCGAATTCTGCGCCGACAAAAGAAAGCTCGGCGCGAAGACCATGTTCGCCACACACTACCATGAGCTCTCCGCCCT
>CACXDT010000276.1 GCA_902766405.1 Oscillospiraceae bacterium | reverse complement strand
TGCAATAACCATAAATACACTGCACGGGCGCTTCGTGAAGCGCCCCTACGTTAGAAACCGCAATTTCAGACTTTTTTCACATCCCCGAAGCATTATTTATACCAAGATGCTTGCGCTTATCAGATGCAGCCGAAGGGAGCGCACCCGTAAGTGCAGCTTGCAGGGTAATAAGCTCTGGCGCCGAGACCGTTTACACTACAGAAACCGGAACTGCTGCCACTTTTCGGTGAGCGCTCCCACCACAGATCGTTTGACCCGCTGTATCCTATGCCCTTGGCGCGTGTTCCGGATAGCTCGTAGTATTCGATTTGACTGCCTTCGCCTGCATATGAGGAAAGGGATGCGCCGAATACCTCTATCTCTGACCGCAGCGCTAACTGATTGTTGGTGACCGTCTCGATCACGCCGGACGCGTTTCCCGCACTTGCCAATACGTTGAATGTCAGCAAGCGGTCTTTGAGCCAGGTCGGAAGGGCTTCAACCAGTGCCGGAAGCGTGACGGTTTTCATTTCGGTAGCGCCATATCCTCCGGCATTTGTGTCCGACGCGTTTATTCTCTGCCCCTCCGCCAGCGCCTCGGCAAAGTCAAACTGCAGCACACACCCGCAGTTATTATAATTCTCAAAGGACGTAATCACAATGTCGATATCCTGCGCGGCGTGGGCGGTGTTGCCGCCGCCGGTGAAGGCATCGATATGGATTTTGCGCATGTTGCCGACGCGCCAACCGGCGTCGCGCTGGAGGTCGATGGTGCCTGCATGGGCCGCATCGATCATCGCGGCGATCTGTGCGTTGCTGCCCCACTCAAAGCTGACGATCTCCACGCCGCCGATCACGGTCGTCGGCATGGGGTTCGTTTTCAGCTTGTATACAAGTACCCCCGCGTCGCCGGCGGCGAGGATCAGCGGCGCGTCGAGTACCGTGCGGTCGAGCAGACAGACAACATCCGTCGAGTTTGTCCTTCCCGGCGATGTGGCGCATCTGAGAGTCTGCTTATAGCCGATCTCGCGGATCGTCAGCGGCTCTTCGGTTGCGTTGGTGATCGTAAAAGTGTATTGCAGCCAGGGGTTCCCCGGCGCGTCACAGCCGGCGACGCGGCTTGTCAGCGTGACAGTGACGCCGGACGTGATCGTGCTTTCCAGATTGAGGTCGTTTTCGTTTGCCGGGGTCGAGCCGGTGCCGAAGGATACCCCGGCGGCACCCGCGTCAAAAGTAAAGGCTTCCGCGCGCGAGACCGGGAACGAGAACGCCCCATTCGTGTAATACGACCGGCCGTTGATGCCGCGCACCATGAGCGAGCCAAATGTGTTAGTCGTAGACTGCAGCAGCATGGCCGTCAGGTTCTTCAAATTGCGTGTGATCATCTTGCATTCCTCCTGCCGTTAAGTCTGGGCCGTGATTGTTGCCGCGACATCCCAGGAGAGGGCACCGGCGGCGTTGACGTAGACGGTTTCTGGCTCCGCGCGCGGGCAGCGCCCGTTGTGAGGGACGATCGCGCCGATCGCCGCGGCCATCTCGCGCGGCTTGTAGATCGCGGCCGAGCCGGTCTTCGCGCGGATCGCCCCGGCGATGGCCGCGTAGTTTGCGCTGTCTGTCAAAACGATCGCCATCAGTAGCTCACCTCGTCTCCGTCTTCATAGCTGGGGATCTGTTGCGCAAGGGCATCCAGCGCATCCTTGACGCCGCCGGAGGTCACGGGGTTTGCGCTGTCGGCCGTCGGGGCCGCGTCGAAGGTCAGCGCATCCTGCTTTCCGCGCAGCGCGGCCTTGATGTTTCCGATCAGCGCCGCAATCGCGGTGCTGCCTGCCAATTTTTCCATAGATTAGCCTCCTGTTCCTGTATTCTGCTTGGCATGCTACGGCAAGGCGACAGCAATAGAAAAGCCCCCCAAGTGGTTCATATCTGAAAAGTGCCGGATATAGTCCTTGAAAAGTGTCGAATAAAATAAATGAAAAGTGCCTGATAAAACGCTTGAAAAGTGCATAATGATATGGTATGATCAGGACACAGAGGGTGAAAACAATGAGCTTAACAAAGGACGGGTACAGGCCACGGCTGATCGATGAGCGTATCGCACGTTATCTTAGAATTTTTGGCGCTGTGGCTGTAGAGGGGCCAAAGTGGTGTGGAAAGACGTGGACAAGTCTCAATCATGCCAACAGCGTATCTTATGTAACCGAAAAAAGTGTTCGCAATAACGCGATGGTCGATCCAAAATATATCTTTTCCAAGGAACGTCCGCAGCTGATAGACGAGTGGCAGATCGTCCCGGAGATATGGGATGCCGTACGGAACGAGTGCGACAGCGATCACGGAAAAGGCAAATTCATTCTTACCGGCTCGACCTCACTGAAGAAAAAAAGAGGCGAGCAAAAAGTATTTCATACAGGTACAGGGCGGATCGCCCCCCTGCGTATGCATCCCATGAGCCTTTATGAATCCGGAGATTCGACAGGAGAAGCCGCGTTGACAGGGATGCTGCAGAATCAGGTTCAAGAGGGCTTTGTTCGCAAAGTTGAGCTGGATGAGCTTGCTAAACTGATTATCCGTGGCGGGTGGCCGGAAAACATCGATATGGCAGAGGAGGACATCGGCGTCATTCCTGAAAGTTATATCGAGGCTATCGTTACTCAGGATATGCATGAACGGCAGAGCAGGAAAAGAAGCCCGGAAAAAATGAGAATGCTGCTGCGCTCGCTGGCAAGGCATGAATCCTCTGTCGCAGGGGACAAAACCCTGATAAAGGACATTGAAGACTATGAGAGCGGCGATGAACTGATATCAAGTCGGGAAACTGTTGCCGATTATATCGGCGTACTGGACAGTTTGTTTATGATCGCCAATCAGGAAGCATACAGTGTGCATTACCGTTCATCTTCGCGGATCGGAAAATCGGCAAAACGCCATTTGGTTGATCCGTCACTGAGCTGTGCGAGTCTGCATCTGACGGTAGAAAAGCTGATCAACGACCATGAGACCTTTGGTCTTATGTTTGAAGCCTTGGTGGAAAGAGATCTCAGAATATATGCGGATTATCTGGAGGGACATCTGTATCACTTCCGAGATAACGCTTCCGGCGATGAAGTGGACGCCATTGTGGAGTTCAAGGATGGAAGATATGCCGCGTTTGAGATCAAACTGAGCGACGGCAGTATTCAGGATGCCATCAGAAGCTTAATGAAATTTCAGGAGAAGGTAGAGAAAAAAGCTGCGTATCTATGCGTGATCGTCGGCCACCTGGACACCGTCATGAGAGATCCGAGGACGGGCGTGTTTATTGTGCCGATAACCTCACTGAGACCTTGATGCCCATGCAATGATTCCCCCGGGTTGGTTCACGGCTGAAACACCCGGGGGAGCTTTCTGGTTTTACGCCCAATCAAAGAGCGTATTTTTACTCTTATTGATGAGCCGCCTTCAGAAATTCACTTCGCTCAGATCCTCATAGGTGCTCTCTTCGCCGCCGGCGGCCCAGAGCGCGTCCACCTCGGCCGCGGTCAGGGTTTCCCATGCGGCGGAGGCGTCACCGGGGTCGCCCTTGTCGCCCTTGTCACCTTTGTCGCCCTTAGGGCCTTGTGGCCCCGTCTCTCCCCGCGGGCCCTGCGGGCCTGGGGCGCCGGGCTCTCCCTTTGCGCCAGGTTCGCCCTGCGGGCCCTGGGCGCCGGTGCTGCCGCGCTCGCCCTGCGGAATGCCGAAATGCAGGACTGTGCCCTCGTCTGTCTGCT
Source organism: Oscillospiraceae bacterium (assembly GCA_902766405.1). Classification (GTDB taxonomy): domain Bacteria; phylum Bacillota; class Clostridia; order Oscillospirales; family Oscillospiraceae; genus Limivicinus. The sequence goes on along the minus strand of CACXDT010000276.1, from coordinate 3,566 downwards.
CGGCGTCGACCGTGGCGGCGCTGCCAGGCGCCAGACTGACGGCCTCCGCGCGCACGATCGCGGCACCGCCGCCCCCGCCGCCCGGAACGGTCCATAGCCGTCCGCCGCTGTCGCGGCCGACCGGCTGCGTCATGGCCTCGGTTTTGGGCACGGCGATGTGCGGCCCCGCGGCGTCGCGCTCGCCCATGTCGCGGTTTGCCTGGGCGTCCGCCAGCAGCTCGGCCACCCAGTCCGGCACAACGTAGCGGTTTCCCACCTGCAGGCGGTAGCACTCCCGCCCGTTCGTCACGGTCAGCGGATTCTGCCCCAGGTCAGGAATAATCACGGTTTTGCTCATGTCTGTCCTCCGTTTCCATACAATAGTCTCACGGGCAACATAGCACGGAACAGAGAATATCTGAAATCCCCCCGGCGGTGTCAAAGCTGACACCGCCGGGGGGATGTTGTATTTCTATTTATTCGATAGGAGCCGTGTCTTTTTCGGCTGGCAAGGATGCGCTTTGCGAGAACTGACCGATCGTTTTCCGCTTTGTACTATGCGCTTACACTGCCCTGAGGGATTGCGTGCTCATAGAGATACTCGGGTGCGATATCGATCTCTCCGTCCAGCCAAACAGGAAGCCCATAGTCGATATACACGCCCCTGAAGACATCTTCATCTGTGAGAGGCGCAAACGCAGGAGCATCCAGCAGGGGCTTGAAGTCAAAAATCTTTGCCTCTCCGGTCGAGAAACGGATCCAGAGAAGGTGGTCGTTCATCGCGCGAATACCGCTGATCCTGATTTCCGGCTTTGCGTCCTCGGCATAGGCGATTCCGTTTCTGATATACATATGACCTCCTTAGGCTCAACGCACCGCCGAGATGAAATGCGTGGCGACGCCCAGGATGTGGACGTTGTTCATCTCCTCGCCCCAGTAGACCAGCGGGCGGTACATCGGGTTTTCGGGCTCGAGCACGATGTGGTCGGAGTATTGCCGCACACGCTTTAGGGTTGCCTCGCTCTCCATTCCGTCGATGCGCACGGCGGCGATCTGCCCGTCATCGGCTGTGGGCTGCTCGCGGATGCAGACAACGTCGCCGTCATAGATCCGGGCGTTGATCATGCTGTCGCCCTTGCATTTGAGCGTGAAATCGGCCTTGATATAGTCGGGCACCATATCATAGCTCTCGATATTCTCCTGGGCCAGGATCGGTGCGCCGCAGGCGATCGTCCCGAGCCGTGGAACCTGACGGAAGACCGGCATCGGGATGAGGTTCGCCGGCGGCGCGACGCGCTCGGGCTCGTCCTCGGTAAGACCTAAGATGAAGTTGATCGAGACGCCAAGCGCTTCGGCAAGCTTGGCGATTTTGTCCTGCCGCATGTTGGCGATCATGCCGCTCTCCCACTTGCGCACCGTGCTCTTTCCGACGCCGACCCTCTCTCCAAGCTCTTCCAGCGTATAGCCGCGCTCCAGGCGCTTGGCTTTGATGCGATCTCCGGTAGTCATGACCTGACCCTCCTTAATTCAGCTTTGTGAGCATAGTATAACACGAAAGTGTCATTTACGCAACAACAAAAATAATAAAGTTTCTTAAGGGAAACTACTGCTTGACAAGCCCGCAAAAGTGTGCTATTGTACGAGTGTCCTTTACGACACTACAAAAAAGGAGTGAAACTGATGAAATTCAAAGTTCTGCGCGAGAGGATGCGCGAAATGGGCTACACGGATACCAGACTCTGCAGAGAGCTCGGCATCTCTCGCTCGACCTTCTATCGCCGTATGAACGGTACCAGCGAGTTCACCCTGCACGAAATACGCCTGACAATGGAGCTGCTGGATATCCGCGATCCGCGGGGGATATTCTTCTGACGGAGGCAAAACCTGTATTCGACTTTTTTTTACATAAAAGTGTCTTTTACGACACTTTTGGACGGGAGGATAATGATGATCGAAAAGATTTGCACCCGGGGGTTGAGCCGGGAGGCGTGGGATCGGCTGCGCCGCGGCTCGCTGGGCGGGAGCGACGCCGGGGCGGCGCTGGGACACAGCGCGTACTCAAGCCCCTTTGCGCTCTGGTGCGAGAAGACAGGCAAGCTGCCGCCGCAAGAGCTTGCGGATAAGGAGAGCGTGCGGCTCGGGATCGACCTCGAGGGCTATGTGGCCAGGCGCTTTTCCGAGCTCAGCGGCAAGAAGCTTGCGCGCGTCAACTACATGATAAAAAACAGCGACTATCCCTACGCCCACGCCAACATCGACCGGCGGATCGTCGGCGAGCGGGCGGGCTTTGAGGCGAAAACCAGCTCATCCCGGGAGATCGCGGCGGCCTGCCGGGCCGGTGAGCTGCCGGCGGCCTGGCGCGACCAATGTACGCACTACCTGATGGTGACGGGCTGGGAGCGCTGGTATCTGGCGGTGCTGTGCTTCGGCCAGGGGCTATACCGTTTTGTGCTCGAGCGCAGCGAGAGCGACATCGCTGCTCTGGCCGCGGGAGAGCGCGACTTCTGGACGCTGGTCGAGACCGGCGCAGCGCCCCAGACAGACGGCAGCGCGGCGACGGGGGAGGCCCTGGAGCGGCTCTACGAGACGAGCGAGCCCCGCGAGGCCGATCTCAGCGCCGCCGCGCCGCAGCTGAAGGAGTATGAGCGGCTCGACACGGAGATCCGCGCATTGACCGAGCGGCGGGACGCCTGCCGCGCGGCCATTCAGCAGACCATGGGGCCGGCCGAGCGCGGGCGATACGGCAAATACCTTGTCACCTGGAAAAGCCAGACCACCCGCCGCTTCGACAGGGCGGTCTACGAGGGCGAGTGCGGCGCGATCCCTGAACGATTTTTCCGTGTCACGAGAGCGCGGCCGTTTCGAATGACAGTTCAACAGGAGGTTTGAAGATGGAAAGTGTGGTTTTGCAGTCTAAGCTGCCGACACCCGTTTTTGATGCGGGGAGCGTGCGCTTTTCGCGCTCTGCTTCCGACAGAGCCGGCACAGGCAGAGGACAGGGAGGCGTCGTGACCGTGAAACGGCGTTACGGGGAGCGTTTTCCCCACTGTACAAACACGGGCGGCTGCTGCGACAGCGTTACCGACTGGAGCGAGTGCGACCGCTGCGGCTTTTGCATCATGGAGCAGCTGCGGCGCGAGAAGCTGCGCCTCACGCGCTGCGAGGACGGGCTGATGCGGCTGCTGATCGAGAAAAAAACTGTCCGGACGGAGGAAGGAACGCCCTGCACCGTGTAAGCAGGGGCGAATAAGGGAAGGAGGGAACGGATGGGAAAGCATTACATCTCCAAGGAAGCGAAGTGCCCGTTTTACCGCTTTGAGGATCTGCGCTCAGTGACCTGCGAGGGCGTCGAAAAGGATAACAGTATCCGCCTGAATTTAGGCAGCGAGACCTATAAGTGGCGCTACTGCCGCCGGGACTGGGCCGAGTGCCGCATAGCAAGGATGCTGCTGGCAAAGTACAACGAGGAGATATAACTCGAAAGCTGTTCTTGCCATAGTTATACTACTTTCAAATAGAAATCTTTAAAGTCTTGCGGCCAGAATTGTGCCATACTTCGTTGAAGCCCTTGACCATATATCTCCATT
>CACXDT010000275.1 GCA_902766405.1 Oscillospiraceae bacterium | reverse complement strand
GGGAAAGGACTGTACTGACCTGTGCCAAGCAAAAGGTATGGACGCGCTTCTGGATGTGGATGAAGTCGTGGAAAGGCAGAGCATGAAACAGGTCGAACAGTATCTATGCGCCCAATGCTGGCAGGATGCCGTGTCGGCAAAATTGAAGATCGAGGAGATCCGGCAATGGGACGGAGAGGACAAGCTCTGTGAATGGTGCAGGCAAATCGCCCCCGGCAACATCTACCGAATCACCTACGGCAAGGACACGCCGAATGAATAGCGATCAGTTTTGCGACGGCTGCAGCGTACTGGAATACATGCCGCCGGTGAACCGGTACGACTATCACGCGGCGAGCTGCTGCGACCCGGACAAGCCCATGATGGGCGCGCGCCGGATCGTGGCGGTTTCTTCCACCGGGCGGCCTTTTCACATCCTGCGCCCGGTCTGGTGCCGGGGAAAAATGAAGGAGCCAACACCATGAGAAAACCGAAAGCACGGGCACAAATCAGCCTGCTTGACGAGATCGCGGTATGCCCTCAGATGGCCGCTGCCGTTGTGCGCGCCAATCTCCCGGAATGGGCGGTCGAGCTCAACACCATGGACGAGCTGAACCGCGTGATTGCAGTGTGAAGGTGGTGGAAAATGGGGAAAAGAAACACGAATCCGAGAAGGATCCCCAAGACGCAGGCGGACGTAGACCGCGCCGAGGCAAAGGGCCAGCTTTTCGGTATGGAGTTCATGGCCGTGCTTACCATGTGGATCCTGATCGACAAGCACAACGCCCCGGACGAGGATGTGCAGCAGTTCAACGAGGAAATCAGATACCTCTGCGACAGCATCGAGAAGGGCTATGTGTCCTATCCCGATATCCGCCGGGCGCTGTATGAGGAGCACGGTATGGAGGTGGAATTCCAGTGAGGGCGGTTTTCAGATATCCCGGAAGCAAGTGGAGTATCGCCGACTGGATCATTTCGCATTTCCCGGAAGGCTACGAGAAAATGGTCTATTTGGAGCCGTTCGTAGGCTCCGGCGCGGTGTTCTTCAACAAGCGGCCCGGTGCCGTTGAGACGATCAACGACCTGGAAAGTGAGATCGTCAATCTTTTCCAAGTGTTACGGGATCAGCCGGACGAACTAAAGCGCGTGCTTGACCTGACACCATACAGCCGCGAGGAATACGACAGGAGCTTTGAGCCGTGCGACGAACCGGTAGAAAAAGCCCGCCGATACATGGTAAAGACGACGCAGGCCATCGGGGCCAAGCTGCAAGGCACACAGAAATGCGGCTGGCGAAACCATAAGCAAATGCGAATCGGCGGAACTGCCTGCAAATGGGGGGGGTATCTCGGACACGGTAGATCTCGCATCTGCGCGTCTGCGCTCTGATACGACCCACCTTGTACAGATCGAGCACATGGACGCTTTGAAGCTTATAGAGCGTTACAACAATCCCGATGTGCTCATGTACTTAGATCCGCCCTATCTGCGTTCCACACGGCGCAGCGGGGCGCTTTATAACCACGAAATAGACGAAGCCGGGCAAGTGCTCCTCCTGGATGCCATCACCAAAAGCCGCGCCAAGATCGTGATTTCCGGCTACGAAAGCGACCTGTATAACCGCCGCCTGGCCGGATGGTATAAGGACAGCACGCAATCACAAACCACATCGGCGGAGCTTGCAACAGAAATTATCTGGATGAACTACGAGCCGCCCGCGATGCAGTATTCATTTTTCGACAACATATAAAGGAGGCCAACACCATGAGACAAGCAAAGATTGAGTTCCCCTACAGCCCCGGCGATACGCTGTGGGCTGTCATTGGCGACCAGGTGCGCGCGTGCGAGGTCGAAGCCGTGAACGTGCACCTTTACCCGGATCACTATACAACCACGACGGACGTGAGTTTTACCGCGCCGGATCCATTTCTCGGAGGACGTGAGAACATCTACCGCGAAATGGTCACGCTGTACGAACGCTCGACGGGCTGCTGGGCCGCCTACCCCACCAATGAGGAAGCCGAGGACGCGCTTCAGCGGTTCGGCCCGGACACGCGATTCAACAAAAGCAAGAAATAAAGGAGGCCAACACCATGAAACCACCGATCTACGAGCCGAAAGGGAAAGCAAAGGAATACGGCGACCTGGCGCTGAACATCTACACCGGATGCCCGCACCGCTGCTATTACTGCTTCGCGCCGGGCGTACTCCACAAAGACCGCGAGGCGTTTCACAGCCATGTTGAACCGCGTCCCGGCATCGTGGAAGAAGTCAGAAAGCAGCTCGAAAAGGAGAAGATCACCGGGAAACTGATTCACCTGTGCTTCACCTGCGATCCCTACCCCACCGGCCACGACACCAACACCACGCGCGAGATTATCAAGCTCCTGAAGGAGTACGGAAACCACGTTCAGATTCTTACGAAAGGTGACGGCAGCCGCGACTTTGATTTGCTGGATGAAAACGACTGGTACGGGATCACAATTTCCGGCGGCACGAGCATAGCCGCTGCCGCGGAACCTGGCGCGCAAAGTCCCTATCTCCGCCTTTTGACGCTGGAAAGAGCACACAAGACGGGAATCAAAACCTGGGTATCGTTCGAGCCGGTGTTAGATCCGGACGCCGTAATCGGCTGCATTGTCAGCTACTTTGACCTTTTTGACAAGATCAAGGTCGGGAAGCTGAACTACTGGCCGTCTGATATTGATTGGGCCACCTTCGGACGCACGGTTGAAAACACGCTGAAAGAAACCGGGGTCGAGTATTACATCAAGGACAGCCTGCGGGCGGAAATGGAGCGCGGATAATGGGATTTTTGAAAGAGCGTCACGGCGCGGTGCTGCTGGGGAAAACGCCGGAGGGCACTTGCCCGATGTGCGCGGTAAAGCACGAGCCGGAAATGCCGCACAACAAGGACAGCCTGTGCTATCAGTACAAGTTTTACGATCAGCACGGGCGCTGGCCCACCTGGGCCGATGCAATGGCGCACTGTGCGCCGGAGGTCAAAGCCATTTGGCGGCGCGAGCTCGAAGCGCGCGGCGTCGAAGTTGGAGAGGAGCAGACGGAATGATCTTTCTTGCGAAAGGGCATTGCTTTCTCGGGCGGCGGAAGAGCGACGAAAACGGCAATGTGATTGAGGAGAGCGCCGCGCGGTTTGAGGCCGACCCGGAGGGCGGCAGCGTGGCCGTGGGCATCCTGGATGACGACACGATGGAGCCGACCGCCCCGGCCGAAGTGTTTGGAGATTACGACCCCTGGGGCTACCTGGGCCATGCGCTGAAGCTGCTGGCCCCTACGCGGGCTGGCAACATCCCGGACTTTGAGAGCATCTTCAAAAAGGCATATCAGGACTACGGCAATACCGGCTGCCCGGCGCTGCATTACTGCGAGCGGCCAAGCTGTGATGATTGCATTGTACATCAGTGGATGGAGGAAATCGAAGATGGTGAGCTTTGATATTTGCGAAAACAATCCCGGCGCGCTCTCTTTTGTCATGGACGCTTATATGAACGGGCGCCCAGGTCTTGCCGAGCGGGCTTTTCAACGGATGCAGGACAATGGGATTCTTGGCGATAAGCTGTACATGATTTGGAATGACTGTTGCGGCAGAAACACAGCAAAGGCCGTTAAAATCATGGCGACCAAGCCCATTGAGGACATTGTGCGTCACATCAACTATGAGCATGGGCGCGGCATCCCGTATGAGGAGAACGACACATGAGCTGCACGGAAATATACGCATTCGGAAAAGACGGTAATGCCTTCCTGTATGATACCGTCCGCAACGCCTGGCGCGGAGCTATGGCCGTATGGAACATCATGGAGAAAAGATACCTCCCGTTATACTTGCCGGAGTGCGTTTTTCACTGCAACTGGTATCACCCCGGCATGGGAAATGCGGATATTATAGCACACCTTGGGTATACACCTTCCCGCTTATTCCCGTTTTCTGGAAGAGAAGATCGTTCTTGTGAGATTTGGAATCTCTGCAAAAGCGAAGATGTGCCAGAGCGTGATCGTATCGTTCTCGCAACAACACTGGATGATGTTCTTGTACCGCGCGCAGGCTTCCAAAAAGTCATAGATGCCTTTATGAATTTTGGCGGAGAAACAAACCTCTCGGAGCAGGCGAAGGTTCTACAGAAAGCGCTTGATGATGAAAATATCATCGCAATCGGATGGAACCAAACGAGCGTAAGTGCCGATCATTGGGCGAACGCTGGCGGCTATGACGAGGAGCGAGGCGAAGAGATACCCTATAACTGCTTAACCATGGCTGAGCACTGGTGGCTGTTTTCCGACGAGGAGTGCGATACATGAAGAAAGCGGTACTTATCAGTGTCAGGCCGAAGTGGGTGGAACTGATAGCAAGCGGCCGGAAAACGGTAGAGGTTCGCAAAAATCGCCCGAAGATCGAAACGCCGTTTATCTGCTACCTCTATATGAGCTGGTATCATTGGGCTTTTGATCTGCTCCGCAACTACGGCATGGAAGAGCTCGCAGATCGTTTGGCAGCAGAAAACGGTATGGTGGTCGGCGAGTTTATCTGCGACAGCATCTACAAGTTTTCAACTGTGGTGTATCTGGGAAATGAACAGTTGATATCAGACGATGAAGTTGTGAAAAAGTCATGTGTTCCACGCTCTGATTTGCGGAAGTACGAAGGTACAATAGCGCCGTATGGATTGTATGGGTGGCACATATCCGGCCTGAAAATCTACGAGAAGCCCAAACGGGTCTTTGATTTCGTCCGGCCAGCGTGCGAGCGGGCTTCCGATTGCGGCGCGGGTTGCTCGTATTGGTGCGGCTCCCTCCACCGCTGCATGAGAAACTATACCGTGTTTACACCGCCGCAAAGCTGGATGTATGTGGAGGAATTGCCATGAAAGCCTACAAAGCCTGGGATGAATACAGCAGCGAGGGCTACAGCACGGTCGTCTTTGCTGAAAACGCCTCGAAAGCCAGGGCAATAGCCTTTCACTCCGAAGCCTGCGAGGATGCGCGCTTTGTTGATATCCGCGTCCGCCGCCTCCCGGAAATGGACGGGCAGTATCGCGGGCTGGATGAAGTGGATTGGGATTGCCCTGAAGATAGAAAGGCGCTCGTGACGCTCGGCTGGTATTGCCCGGAACCGGAAAGCTGGGAATGCGAGAGCTGCCCGGCGAAAGATATCTGTGAAAACAGAGTGGAGGACTGGGCATGAATGGCATAGACCGTATGGCCCAAGAGCTTGAAACTCTCGAAGCAAGTGCGGGAGAACAGGGCTGGGGCGGAGAGTTCCGAGAAGAAATGTTTGACGAAATGCTTAGATGGCTCAAAAGCAAAGGTAAGCGCCGGAGCCTTGGCCTTTTGCTCGCACATTTACTTTCCACGGAAACCGCCCACGACGCGAGGCGGCTGCCGGAGAGTGGCCTATGAAAAAGGATCAATAATTGAAAGAGAGGCAGACTATGAAATATTTTGAAGAACAGGCCTTGCTGGATGAATTCAGCTATGCGACTGAGGATGGCTCCGTGCTGACACAAAAGGATATTGCCGCCATCCTCGATCATTTCGACGACGGCAACGACAGACGCGCTGTGATTGAGTTGTTGCCGCAGGAAAAGTATGACGGCCTGAAACGGAAATACATTGTACTTAAATCTGATACTGGAGAACCCGTAGAGAACTGCTTTGTTCTCCGTCCGGACATAGACGAGGCTGCAATTGCAGCGCTTTTCGCGTATGCGAGTGCGACGAGCAATGCACAGCTTCAGGCGGATATAAAGTTGTGGATCAGAAGAATCCTCCGTAAAAAGTAGGTAAAGGCAAAGGATGTTGAGAGTGAATGAGCGCCTTTTGCAAGTGGTGGGATAAGCCGTTGGAGGAAGTCGAGGAGGACGCCCAGGAGGTTTGCTTGAAAGAGGGCCGCAGCTGCCTTGTCGGCTGCCCGTATATTTCCGAGGAAGGAGTTACGAAGCGTGATCAACTATGATGCCGCATGCCATATGCTCGACATGCTGGAAATAGCTCTTTTAATTCAAGGCGTTGTCGTCATGATCTTTTTAGGGGCTGTTATTCTATACGACCTAATTAGCGATATAGTGACGATCATAGAAACGCATGTCGAAGAAATCCAGAAGAAAAGGAGAGAACGCGGCAAATGAGCGCGCAATACTCCCTCTTTGACGTGCAGACTTTGGAAGAGAAGCGCGATCTTGATGTGGCTCTCGGTGCGCCGCCTGATCTTCTCCCGCCGAAGCCGCCCCAGTCATGGCGCAGCCCGATGCGCGGGATGCGGTTTTTGAAGCTCGGCTTGGAAAACGGGCCAAGCATCGTCGTGGAAACCACTCTTTCCATGCTTGAGCTCTCCAACGAGCTGCGCAGCAAGGCGAAGGCTGTGCTCACGCTGGCCGACGGGCGCAGCGTCGAGGTCAGGCATCAGGACGTGATCTATCTGGAAAACGTGTACCGTGTGCCGGTATAGCCTACTGGGGGAAATGTAATGAAGGTTTACGCTATCTGTTCCGATGGCTTACATGCAGAGATCGCACGGCTGGCCGGTCTGGAAACGGCGACAGCTACACCGGAGCTTGCGGAAGCAACCCTCGATGACGAGTTAAGAAAGCTATGCCCTGATATAGACTTTACGATCAGCGGCATTAGCGAGATCAACCGTGAGACCATGCGGCTCGGCTGTGAACTGGGCGATGCAATTATAGCCGCAGCGCGCATTTTGGCGAGCCGCGCGTCGATCAGTGTAGAAGAATCGCTGTACTACATTGAAAACCTGATCTGTGCGGCACAGGGCGGCAAAGAATGCCTATACAAACTATCCGGTGAAGCAATAGACGTGGACGACTATATCAGCAAGCACCGCGCTGAGAGCATGGAGCCGCACCCGGTTATCGTTATCTTCCCGGCGCTGGAAACGCCGAGCCGCCGCACGTTACGCGACTTATACGGCCAAGGGGTAGACGCTGGCCCCTTGGCCTCCCGTCCGGGACTGACCCGCCCCGCTGACGATGGCCTACGGAGGGCCGAAACGGGAGAACTAAAAGGAGGACAGCACAATGAAGCGACTGACGATAGATCAGCCAGAGAACAACACCGAGACGGCGCTGAACCTGTTCTATGTGAAGGATGGCGAAGCCTGGGCGCGCGGCGGTGGAGAAGCGCCGGATTATCCAGACGTTCGCCTGACCGATTTTGCCCGGCGTCTGATCCGGAGCCACGGCGTCGAGGAGTTCATGGAGCCGGACAGCGACGACGCCGAACTTGGCGAACAGATCCACGAGACACTGTTTGACGGCCCGGACACCACGGAGGGGCTTATCGCCCTGCTCTACACAACGGCCTGGGCGCTTGCGGAGCTGCGCGAAAAGCTGAAGCAGTACGAGGACGCCGAAGGAGAAAATCGCCTCATATGGGCTCCCTGCAAAGTCGGTGATACCATTTACGAGGTCGATTTGCCCGAATATGGCGTGATCGTCTGCAAGGTGCTCTATGTCAGCTACATCAACAAACACTGGGCAGACGAAAAAGATCAGCCTATCGTGCGCGCATTAAGCGTCGGCGTCGAAGTTGTTGACGGCCACGGCGTCGGAAGCAGCTATGCGTTTGAAGCGGAAGACTTCGGAAGAAGTGTTTTCCTTACCGTTAAGGAGGCCATCGAGGCCCTTGATGCTCTCAGGACGCGCAAAGACTGATTATGGGGCGCTTTGTGGATCTGGCCGGGCAGCACTTCGGGCGGCTGACCGTGATCGAACGTGCGGGCTCCTATCGCCCGCACGGGAAATACGGGAACCACAGCGAACCGCTGTGGCGCTGCCTGTGCGACCCTGAGCGCGGAGGC
>CACXDT010000274.1 GCA_902766405.1 Oscillospiraceae bacterium | reverse complement strand
TATTTCTTCTATAACGGCGGCAACGACTCCATGGATACCTGCAACAAGATCAGCCGCTATATGGAGTCTGTCGGCTATGCCTGCCATGTGATGGGCGTTCCCAAGACCATCGACAACGACCTTTACGGCACCGACCACTGCCCCGGCTTTGCCAGTGCTGCCAAGTATATTGCCACCTCCTGCATGGAGATCAACAAGGACGCCCGCGTCTATGACACCGGCATGATCACGATCGTCGAGATCATGGGCCGCCACGCCGGCTGGCTGGCCGCCGCCGCGGCGCTTGCCACCGAGTTTGGCTCCGGCCCCGATCTGATCTATCTGCCTGAGACTGATTTTGACATGGATCAGTTCATGGAGGACGTGATGCGCATCTACAAGGCCAACGGCAAGTGCTTTGTCGCTGTGTCCGAGGGCATCCATTACGCCGACGGTCGTTTCGTCTCTGAGGCCAAGGCCTCCGCCACCGACGGCTTCGGCCATGCCCAGCTGGGCGGCCTCGCCGCGATGCTCGCCAACGAGGTCAAGGAGAAGACCGGCGCCAAGGTTCGCGGCATCGAGCTGAGCCTGCTGCAGCGCTGCGGCGCCCACCTCGCCTCCGCTACCGACGTCGAAGAGGCCTGCCGCGCCGGCAAGACCGCCGTGGAAGAGGCCGTCAAGGGTACGACCGGCTACATGGTCGCCTTCAAGCGTGTCATGGAGGACGGCAAATACCGCTGCGACATGGAGCTGCTGCCGCTCGACAAGGTCGCCAACTACGAGAAGAAGGTTCCGCTGGAGTGGATCAACGCCGAACACAACGGTCTGACGCACGATCTGGTCGACTATGTCCTGCCGCTGATCCAGGGCGAGCCCAAGCTGCCGCTGGAGTGCTCGCTCCCCCGCTATGCCAGACTGAAAAAAGTCCTGGCCAAGTAAAACTGTTTTCGTCATTTTGCACAATTCAGCCCGAAAGCACAAGCTTTCGGGCTGAAAGGCTATATACAGGAGGAATGCCCGTGGAAATCGAATTACAGCATCCCTATATTGCAGTCAAAACACCCTACGGCCTGTCCTACGGCGGAAACCAGGGCTGGAGTGACGGCAATCTTCGCCGCTGCGGCTGTGCGGTCGTGGCGGGGCTCGATCTGATGCTGTATCTATGCCGCTGGCATAACGTGCCTGAGGCGCCAAAGCTGAAAGCGCTGATCGACAGCGACCCCATCCCGGAAGAGGACTATATCAGGGCGCTGCGCTATATGACAGCCAACTATCTGCCGACGATCCCGCGCTTTGGCGTGAACGCGCTGGTGCTCGCTGCTGGAACGAATCTGTTCTTTGTGAAGAACAAGCTCCCCTACCGCGCACGGTGGGGCGTCACCGGGCGGCATCTATGGCGTGACATCGAGACCATGCTGCGCGCTGACATCCCGGTGCTTCTGTCCGTCGGGCAGAATTTCCCCAAGGTATGGGGCAAGGATAAGCTCAGACTCTACCGGACAAGTCCGGACGGACGCTTCCTCCCAACAGCACAGACCAAGGCCCACATGCTGACTGTCACAGGCATAGACAGCGAATGGCTGCAGGTCTCCTCCTGGGGCCGGCGCTGCTTCATCCGCCGGCCGGAATACGAGTCTTACATCCGTTTACACAGCAATACTGTTGTCAGCAACATTCTGCATATTCGGTGATCGCTTTCCTTGGCATTTCCATGCGTCTTTTTATCCCTCCCCTGCCCCGCCGGACGTACCGGTGGGGCAGTTTTGCTGTCTCTGCATAGAATGGGGAGAATCCTAAACAAGGAGGAATCGATTTGGACGAACGCAGAAATGACTATCGGACCGGCACGTTGCCGGCGCGTTATCCGCTGGCGACTGCCCTGACGCCAATGCAGATGGGCGTCGATCCGGCCTATGAGACCGATATGGCCCTGATGCGCGGCACTCTGTTTCCCGGGCTGGATCTGCCCTTTATGAATATGGTGAACAAGGATTTGCCCTCGACCCCGATGAATGAGCTGATGGCGATCGACTTTGTCATCAAGGAGCTTGCCCTGTATCTTGACACCCATGCTGAGGACAGCGAAGCCTTTGAGCTGTTCCAGAGCTTCCTTGCCCTCGGCAAGGAGGCGAGGCGCCGCTATGTGCAGATGTTCGGACCGGTCAGCCATATGGATCTGGTGGGCGCCGACAGCTATACCTGGCTGAATGCCCCATGGCCCTGGGAATACTGCACACGGAAGGAGGGCTGAGCAGATGTTTGTATATGAAAAGAAGCTCCAATTCCCGGTGAAGATCAAAAACACGAACCCAGCCCTCGCCAAGTTCATCATCTCCCAATATGGCGGCCCGGATTGTTAAAACTGATAATAGCACAGCCACGGCAGACGCCGTGGCTGTGATTTTTGTATGTGGTTTATTCGGTTTTGTCCGCACTGGGCGGGTCGCCGGTTTTGACGATCGGGGCGGCCTCTTCGGCTTTGCCTTTGAGTACGCGGGCACCGGTGATCAGCCAATCCGGGATAGGTGCTCCCAACTTTTTAATATTTTCCAGGATTGATCCGACTTCGGTGAAAAAATACCACGTCGTCACAATGAGCGTTATGTAGTTACCGTAGGGGATGCGGCCGTCGAAAATGGCGGCGGCCTCGGTGTGCAGGATGACCGCGATCGCGATATCGCAGAGGATCGCGACGAGCAGCGCGACGATCTCGCCGAGTTTATGCCACAGTCCCTCTCTGGCGAGCTTGCTGGTCCACTCCCCTGCCGCCTTGGCCGCGGCGGTGCCGGTGACGTAATCGAGCGCGATCGTCACGATCAGCAGAAAAATGGCCCAGCCGACCCAGCCCCACAGAGCGGTCCCGAATGCGACGATTGCCGCGAGCAGCGCCTTGATTTCCTGAGCTTTCGATGGTGCATTCATGATTTTTACCTCCAATTTTTGTTGATCAGCTCCGCAAAGGTCTGCGGATCGCAGATGCCATCTGCCGGGAGCCCGGTTCTCCTTTTAAAATGGTTGAGCGCCTTTTTCGTTTCGTTCCCGAATTCTCCGTCAAATTTGCCGTCTTTCTTTTTGCTGTTTTCCGGTGGGAACCCCTTAAACCTCAGCAGATCCTGCAGCAAGCGCACATAATAGCCGCGGTCGCCCTGGCGCAGTTCCGGCAGTAGGCAGACAGTCGCATAGATCGTGGGATCCTTCAGCTCGTCCGGCTCCTGTGTGGCCGGGACCGTGCTTCCGCCGAGATAGCGGAGGCAGCAGTCCCAGGGAAACGAATAAAACGCGCCGGTGCGGATCTCGTTCCCCTGGTCGCCCGGCTCGGGATGGCCGCCGGCCGTGCTGGCCCAGACCATGCGGCCGTTGCCGAGCGACATGGCTACATGATCGCGCTCATTGAGCAGGATGTCACCGGCCACGCAGCCGGCGCCGGTGACAAGGTTAACCAAGCCGCTCACATCGGCAAAGCCGCAGGCGAGGAAGGCCGCCTTCATGTTGCCGGTGTAGGTCGCGCCTGCGTCTCGGACCGGCACGCCGACGCTTTGCCAGACGTGGATTAGAAAGCTCGAGCAGTCGTAATCCGGGCCCCAGCGGTTCGCCTGGCTATAGCCGTGCGTGGGATCGTCCGCGATCGCGACGGCCAGTGCACAGGCCGCGTCTATGGTTTTTTGTACATTTGTTTCGTCCATCTATTCCTCCTCTAATAGCCCTGAACCGGCGCGGTCGTCCTCTTCGACGGCCGCGCCGAGCTGTGCCAGGGCGGCGGCCTGCCGTTGGATAATGGCCGCCTGCCGCTCGACGATTTCCGTCAACTCCTCAACAGTCTGATATAGATCACTCATGATCAGCTCCTTTCCGTCATTTTACGCTCAAACGCTTCACACCGCTTTATAGCCCTCTCCAGCCACACCCGTCTCTTCCTGAACCGTTCCCGGCCCCAGTAGCTCGAGATCGCCCTTGCCATCCGCATGATCCGGTCGACGTGGTACTCCTCCTTGAACTTCTGGCTGCAGCTGCCTTTGATGCTGCCGTAGCGCGAAATCACCGAGCATACGCGCTGCCGCTGGATGGTTCCGGTCTCGCAGATCTCCCGCCAGGCCCGTGTCAGTGCACGGATCACGCGCTTGACCACCCGCGGCCGCATGGTGATATGTGTCCGGCTAACGCGGTAGCCTCCCATATCCAGATATGGGCAGCCACGCTGCGAGGGCCGTTTCATCGCACGTCGGCGCTTTTCCTCCTCTACTGTCAGGATGCGGATGATGCCGGTGGTTGTCCGTATTCGGATGCCATAAGTGGCGTCCATCCATTTTGCAAAGGCGGAGACGGCCTTGCGGACGCCGGTTTTCGTCCGGCCCATAAAGCCGCAGTCGTCCATGTAGGCTTCGATTCTCGAAACATATCGCGTGAATCTTCCGCGTCGTTCCTGCCCTTGTTGAAGTGCGTATCTCAAGCCGTAGCTCATGACAAGGTTGAACAGCCAGGCGTCCAGGTATCCGCCTATAATCAGGCAGCCGCCAGGCGCGAGATTTCCGAGGTATTCAACAACTTTGATGATCCATACCGCCCGCGGAATCTCCTTTCTCAAGATTTTCACCACGGCGGAGTATTTCGTGGATGCATAGGCCTGTGTCGCGTCGGTCTTCTCGACGAATGAGATATCCAGGGCACCGGAGCGCAGATACCGGGCTGCCTGGTCTTTGAGCTTTGTCTGGCCGTGGCCCGGAATGCTCGCGTGTTGAGTTGGAAAAATCTTTGCGTGAAGCAGAGGTTCAAGGGCCAGCGCCGCGAGATGGCCGAGCAGCTGGTGCGGAATGCACAGGTTGGCGATGTTTCGCACCTTCCCTGTCATGCCGTCCGCTCGCACGGAGGTCGTCACCGGGTCAATATAGTCCGGTTCTCTGCCGTTGAGGATGTCTTCCACCATGTCATCGATAATGCAGGCGACATTGTCCGCCGCCTCGAGCTTGACGTTGACATCCGACGTGAGCTCCGATTCGAAGATCTTCCGCCTCGGGATGCCGGCGAACTCCTCCAGATAGCGCAGGACGTCGTTTCGTTTCCATTTGCCGTTCAGAAATGAGTCTGCCGCTCTCCACGCCAGCTCGCGGCTGTACTCTTGATATCTCTGCTTCATGTTTCATCCCTCTTTCAGGGAAAGCGTTCTTTCTTTGCATGCAGCGGTCTTCGGTTAGACGGTCCCTTGAAGCAGGGCCCGCCGCTCTACTACCAACCGCGCCCCAGGCCCACGGCCTGGAGCCCCTACTTCGGGCGCCGAACCATTGCCGGCGGCCCTTTTGGCGGTGTCGGTATTGTGCGATTTTCTGATAGCGGAATTTGCGACGCAGTATCAGGAGACTCGTTCTCCCTTCGCTCAAAGGAGCGCATAGAAAGCCGGGGGCGGCCATTCCAGTTCGCGTTCGACGGGGCATTGTTGCCATTCTCGCAGGCCAGGCCAGCATTGGCGCCATTGTTCAGGTTGCCATACCGCCAGGGGCAACGGACACCGGCCGAGTTCGTGCCGTAGAAAGCGCGCAGCTTCGCGCCGCAAATCCCTTAATGATTACTTGCCCAGCTCCGGCCGCGGGCCGCAGATCAGAACGGCTTCGGCCGCTGTGATCGTGCCGCTATCGGCGTAGCCCCACACGTCCGCTGCTGTGATACGGTGCAGACGATACTGGGTTCGGATCAGAAAAAATTTTGCAGACATGCTTATCCCTCCGTCATGCCAAGCAGCAGCTCTTCCATGTCGGACACCCGCTGCTCCAGTGTGATTTCCTCGACCGGCTGCTGGCCGAACGCCCACCAGGCGTCAAAGTTGTTCTCGATGCTCTGCGCCGTCTCCTCGCGGTCTTCCGGCAGATCGAAAACGACTTCGTCGTATTCGTAGACGGTCCCGTCATTGTCGGTGCGCCCGACCACGTTATCCGCCAGCCGGACGACGCGCCGACCGGCCGGGAGATTTTCGACCACGACCGGCGCGGGCGCGCAGCTCGACTGCGTTTTTACATACAGCATTGTTCTTACCTCCGATCAGATTTGTCATGATTTTATTGAGGGGTCTTGCCCCTCTGGTCGGCTACGCCGCCCATTCACCCCGCTTTTTACCCGAACCAGAAAGCCGGGGGCGGCCAGTCCAGGCCGCGTACGACGGGGCAACGCTGCCACTCCCGCAGGCCAGGCCAGCAGGGGCGCCATGGCCCAGGCCGCCATACCGCCAGGGGCAACGGACACCGGCCGAGGACGTGCCGTAGAAAGCGCTCTTGAAGAAAGTCGTGCTCGAACCGCCGATCTCAGCCGGGAACAGAGCAGCCTTGTCCGTATCAGCAAAGCGCTTGACGTACTGCCAGCCCTGCGGCATCTGTGCGAAGGCAATGCCGGTGTCCTCGTAGTCTGCCGTGATGCTGCCGGACAGGTTCTCGCTGTCGCGGCACTCGAACACGGCGTAGTCGCCGTGGCCGTCGGCAAAGTTGGTGACGTTGTAGAGCGGATCGAGGCCGATGTCATACGCGCCGGACATCATCTCGACGCCCATGACGCGCATGGGGTTACGGCCGGCGGTCAGACTATAGCAGGCGCCGTCCTTATGGCCGGGCAGGCACTCGGTGTTGCCGCTGTCCCAGGGCATCGTGATGATCTGCGTGGTCCCGGCCGTGACGTCAATACCGGCGTCCAGGTCAAGGTTGACAGCTACATACTCGGTGCTGTCCACCGTTACGGTTTCCATACTCAGGATGCGTACGCAGTCGCCGAGGCTGTAGCTGCTCGCAGCGTTGCGGTCCGAGCTCGCATTGGTGCCAATGCTGACGTTAGAGCCGACATGCAAATCGGCCGCCTGGGCCGCCGTGATCAGGACGCGCTTGACGCCGGTCTCGGTGACAGCGGCGGTGTAGCGGAAATCGTAACTCTGGCAGCCGTTGCAGATGTCCGAGTTCTCGAGGTCCCAGTGGCGCAGCTGCCACATGTCCAGGGCCCAGATCGCGTCGGCATCGTTCCAAAGGCCCTCGTAGGCCGTGACGGTGCGCGCGGACGCGATGCCCTGGTTGGCGCTACGGCGGATAAAAGGTTTCTGTCCGCGGCCGGAGCCGAGGCGGCCCTGACTGTCGTAGCCGCCGGGGAACGTCGGCCGCCAGGTCAGGTCGCGCTTGGTGTTGTCCGGGGCCACGTCGCCGGCATAGGGGGTATAGCCTCCGGGATTGGTCAGGCTCCAGCTTTTGTAGATGTAACCGCTTTCTGTCCACTTGCGCCGCCAGAGCGCCGGGGCGAAGGTGTAAACGGGGGCCATGGTGCCGGTGATGTCAAAGGCGTCGTCTACGCCCTCGATCGCCAGCACGTTCATCGTGCCGTCGGCAAGGGACAAGGCATTTGCGCGGATGTACCAGCCTCCCAACGGATCCTCGTCGGTCCAGTCGGCCACGGGCGTCGTCGAATCGGTGCACAGCTGCGCCGCGCTGAGCTGTGCCAGATCACCGACCGGTGTCATGGCCGGCGCGCCGCTGGTGGCTGGTTCGACGTATTTGAGCGTGTACACCTTATCGCCCCAGGCGTTGCGCAGCATAGCAGCAAAGCGGCACAGCAGCGTGTAGCGGTCATCGGCGGGCGACGCGGCGCTGGCCTGCGCGTACCAGGACCGGAAAACCTGCGTCGTGTTCGAGCCGTTGAGGATCGCGCCGAGGGTCGCGTCTAGAGCAGCGGTAATGGGCGCGCTGTTTGCGGCGATGGTTTCGAGCGCTCGGGCCACGCGCTCGCCTTGTTCAGCATTAGGAAATACATTTTCGATGCTCATTTTCTTATGTCCTTTCTGTCAGCGTGAGAACGGGAAAGCCGTTCTCCACACTCCACGCCATGGCGTAGAGCTTATTTTCGTCATCTTTGTCCGTCAGGTTGACGACGCTGGTGGCAAGTGCGGCACTTTTCGCAGCTGCGGTCGAACTGTCAGCGGCAGCCGAGGCAGCTCTCCGGGCTTCCGTTTTTGCGTCCTCGGCGTCGGTTTTGGCATTACCTGCCTCGGTGGCACTTTCAGCCGCAGCCGAGGCTGCTCTCTGGGCCCCCGTTTTTGCGTCCTCGGCGTCGGTTTTGGCATTACCTGCCTCGGTGGCACTTTCAGCCGCAGCCGAGGCAGCTCTCTGGGCCCCCGTTTTTGCAGCCTCGGCGTCGGTTTTGGCTGTTTCCGCCTCTTTGGCGGCCTGCTCCGCGCGCTGGGCCGCGTCGGCAAAGTCGGCCAGCAGCTGGGCGAAATCGTCTTCCGTGCCCACGAATCCCTTGCTGACGGCGTAGGCGTAGGCCGTGACCATGCCGATGTTTTGATCGACGGCGTGCGGATCCCGATCGGACAGGATCTGCTGCATCAGCTCCTCCATCGTTCCCGTGTAGCCGTTCGCAACCAGGTTCTGATAGAGCTGTACATAATCGCTCGCGTTCATTATGCTGTTGCTCCTTTCGTAACATAGAGATAGCCGCCGCGCAGATAAAAGCTGATCTCCGTGTTCGGCGTTTTGACATAATGCAGGTATCCCCGCTCGTCGATGTAAAAGCGGATCCAGCCGCCCTCGGCGGCCTGCTGCTCGGCCAGCTGGGCGTAGTATTTCGCGTTGTCGGTGTCCTCGCCGGGGCGGGTGTCGGTCTCGCCGACCGCCCAACTCTCCGCGAGCTTTGCATTATCGGCAGCGTCGTCCTCGCTCTGTTGTGCCTCGTCGGCAGCATCCTCGGCCCGCTGGGCCGCTTCCCGCGCCTGCTCGACGATCTGGGTACCGATATCGACGGAGGGGTCCGCCGGTCCGATGCCCGAGGCCTCGGCGCCCGGCATGACGCGGCCGACCGTCGCCCAGATCGTCGGGATGACGATATCGCCGTCGCCGGTTTTGCCCACGACGCCGACGTCAAAGGTCAGAGACGGCCGCGCCAGCACTTCCCAGGGCACGACGGCCGGGCCGAAATTTTCGGGCAGCAGCACGTCGCGCGTCGCGGTCTGTGATCGAAACACCGCATAGACGACAAGCCCGGCATAGTCCTCGCTGAGCTCAAACTCGGTCATGATGCCGCGGCTGCCGGCGGTGACCGGCTGGCCGCTCGGCTCAACGGCCGCCGAGGCGCAGCGGCCGTTGGCCCGGAATAAGATCTTCATTTGCTCCTCTCCCCTCTACTTGAATTCGCCGAGCACGATATAGGTCCCCGACTGTTTCATGACGACGATACGGGCGCCGGCCGCGAGCGTTTGGCCGGTCTGCAGCCGTTTATACCCCTTTTGCGTCGGCGCCGTCTGGCCGTCAAGTGTAAAGTGCACGCCATCCGAGGCGACACTCGAGACCGTCGCCAGGAAAAAGGCGGCACTCCCGCTCATCTCATTATCCAATGTTGACCACCACCCTCTCCAGCTCGTGATTCATGACGCCGCCGACTTTAAGATCCATCGTCCAGGCGTGCTCGATGCAGATCGCGTCGAGATCTCCATAGCGCAGGCCGACCACGTCGGCCACGCCGAATCCCGACTGCAGGGCCGTCGAGACGCTGATCGTCTCGGCGCCGATCAGGCTGTCGTTTCTCTTTTGATTGACGATCTCCTGCAGCGCGGCCAGGTTTTCCACATTGTTCACGCGCTCGACGCTGACGATGCGGCGGCCGCGCCGGATGATCGACAGCGGGCTCTGCGGGTTGTTGTTCTCCGCGCGGGCGACGAGCGGCGCGCTTTTATCGGCATTGCTGCACACGCAGACAAAGACGTTCGGTGCCTGGTAGATATCCGTGGATCGGCCGATCTTCGGCAGCATGCGGACGATCGGCAGCGCTCCGTGCGCGAGATCGTCCGGCTGGTCGGACAGGATGTGCTCGATATTCGCGGCTGTCGGGACCGAGGCAGGCTCTAGGATCGCGGCGCCCCGCGAGTCAAACCACAGCGGATTATAGCTGATTTCCTCGAGCAGCCCGTTGATGATCTCGAGATAGCTGGTGCCGATGTCCCAGTCCTCGCGGGCCTCGGCAAAGGTCTTGTCCGTCCGGGTCTCGACGACCAGGATGATGCCGCAGGCCGTCAGCAGCTGCTTGATCGCTGTGAGATAGTTTGTGCCCGCCGCAAAATAGAGCAGGCTCTCTGTGTAGGTGTCTTTGACGCGCCAGCACCGGTCGTAAGCCTCGATCCTGATCGAGGCGACGCCGTTTTCCTCCTCCGGGTCGACCGTCGCCGGCATGAATGTGCCCAGCGGATGCTCGGCGCCGTCGATGATCAGGACCGGCTCGATCTCATCGGCGAGCCAGTCGGGCTCGAGCCTGTTTCCGTCCACGTCCAGGACGACCGGCGAGAAGGTCCCGGACAGGGAGGTTTTGATCTCGGCGCCGTCGTCCATGCGCAGCGAGCGCGAGCCCTTTTCCGGGGCCTGCAGGAGACCGTAAAAGGCGTTGTTCCGCAGGACACGGTACTCAAAATCAATCGTCCTCAACGTAGTCCCTCCAGTGGATCCGCCGCACCGTCGCCGAGTAGGCGCGGTAGAAGTGCACGACCTGTTTGCTCCATGCCTGCAGGAGGCCCACCAGCGTCTCGCCGCTCGGCGCCTTATAGATGATCGGTTTCCCAATCAACGCCTCAAAGGCGGCGGCCTGGGCCCGCTCGGATAGATTCCAGGCGACTGCAAAGCTGGCCTGCATGGTTTTATAGGGCGCTGTCTCGGCCTCCGGGTACTCCTGGCCCGCCAGGTGGAACATTTCGACCGTCTGCGTGGCAGCATAATCCTCCATGCGTGACGGCGTCGCGGTTTTCTCGAGCTCGAGCCATTCGCCGCCGGAGAGCAGCGCGAGCGCGAGCTGGTCGGTGCTGAGTTCGCCCTGCACGGTGTTCGACCGGCTGTAATAGCCGCCCGGCAGGCGGTTGATCACAGTCCACTCGTGCACGCCCTGCACAACGCGATCGGTAAAGCTCCGGGCGGTCGTGTGGCCGATCTGCACACCGTCGCGGTAAATCAGATAGTCATTTGTCGGGCTCGGTGGATCCCAGCGCAGCGCTGCGTCGATGCCGAAATCGCCCTGCAGCGAAATTTGATCGCCCGGCTGATTCGTCACGGTAAAGGTGTAGGATCCCGGCTCGCTCCACAGGCCGTACTGGCCCTGCACCTCTACGGTCACGGTGTGCTCACCGTCGGCGAGATAGTCCTGCAAGGTGAAGCTCTTCTCCGTGCCGAAGTACGGGCCGTAGACTTTACCGTCAACCGTCGCTCGCCAGGCCTGCTGTCCGTCGACCTGCCAGCGGATGACGGCAAACGGGACTGCGTCGGCGCTCACAGTGGGCGCCAGCGGCGCCGCGACGACGGTAAAGGTCGCGTAGGCGCTCCACGGGCCGGCCACGCCGTCGGCGTTATAGGCGCGCACGCGCCAGTAATTTGTCCCACCGGCAAAGGTGTTGGCCGGTGCTGCGTAGGTCGTGGCCGAGCCGTCCACATGCGCCAGATCCACCCAGGCGTTTGACACCCAGCGCTGCAGGTCGGCGCCGGTTGGCGTTGAGCCTGTCTGGTTTCTTACCGTCCATCTAAATACGATCGGTGCGTTTCCGTCCTCTACTGTGCTCTTCGGTTCTGCTGGTGTTGCTATTGCTTCCTTGTCTTCTGTATCGAAATAATAAATGTATTCCGAATCATAAATATTTCCTGATGATCCTGTTACTCTTACGCGCCATTGCAGGTAGTTGGAAACAGGAAACGTATAGGCCGGAATAGTTACAAAATTGTCCGTTGCCTCAGCCGGATTTACATCTGTCCATTCTCCTGCTTCACCTACTCGCCACTGGAAAACTGCATTTGATTGGCTTTGTTTTTTTGCGCTGTATTCACCTTCCGGCCTCTGCGTTGACCAGGAAAATGTTATCGGCTGTTTTCTGTCTGCAGATTCCCCAGCACGCGGTCCTCCAGCATATTTCACGACCAATGGGACGATATAAGCATCATCATAATCAACCACAAGGCGCGGCCATTTATTGTTTGCACCTCCATATATCTCCGTTGGTGGTAAAATGCTCGACTGCCCATTATCCCATATGTTTATTGCGCCGTTTTCAAGTATTGCCTGAGTCTGGCTTGGTAGCTGCCGCCCAAAATGTACTTCAGTGTTTGCCTGGTATTCATATATTCCCTCGGCGCCGCTTACATAGTATTTTTCGTATCCTTTTAACTCGTTCCAAGTAATGGTTTGAGGATCAAAATTTGAAATTGCATAGACATAAAAAACTGCTTGGTGTTCGATTTCACCTGCTTGTACATAAAGTGTTGCATCCAGTATTTTGTTGTATTTCATGTTTTCTGGATACTCACTAAAATTAAAAAGCAGGTGTCGAATTCCCGGCAAATCTGACGTTGGTGCTATTTGATAGATTTTTGGCCCGTTTTCATTGAGATTTGGTCTGCCCTCGAATACCATCGCGGCGCTGGTCGCGGTGAGGGTCACTGTTGCAGTCGCCATTTATCCCATCCTTTCCCGGATCCGCCGCGTCTCGTACCACTCGATGATCTCGTCGAGCTCCTCGACGTTGGCCACGGTTATGTTATAGACGGTATCGCCGCCGGCCATCAGCGCGCGGCTCTGCTCGTTGGAGTAGATCCGGCTGCCGCGCGGCAGCTGGACGTACTCGGGCCCGGCCTCGCCGACCCAGGTGCCGCCGCCCTGGAAAAAGTCCGTGCCGCCGGCGTTATATCTGACGTATTCCGAGCCGCTGTATTTCAGCTGCTGAAGGTTGGACATCTGGCCCCGGTCGATGTTCAGCCCGAGGGCGGTGCCCGCCTTGTTCCAGTCGAAGGTCACGATGCCCGTGATCAGGTTGACTGTATCGGCGACCGTGGCGGCCACGACGGACAGGCCGTACATGGCGTTTTTCACCTGCGTGATCGGGTTGATCCACGCCGGCAGTGAGTCGATTAATTTTGCACCGGCGCCCACCAGATCCATGACCGCATCGAACAGCCCCAGTCCTGCCTGCACAAGCTTCGCGCCGTTTTCGATCAGCTTGGAGTCGATCAGCGCTTTCCCTGCGCCGTCCATCAACTTTGCCAGGCTCTCATAGGCGGCCTGATTGGCCGGGGCCCACTGCACGGCGATCATGTTCTTGTTTTTCTCGATCGTCTGCGTCAGCTTGTTGTGCGCGTCGTCCACCGCGCCCAGCCGCTCCAAATCCTGCTTGCTCAGGACAAATCCCTCTTCCAGCGCCTCGTTGTAGAGACGCTGCGCCGCGTCCAGGTTCTGCATCAGCGGGTTTAATTCATTCGCGCCCTTGCCGAGCAGTGTCTGCGCCAGTGCTTCCCGCTCGCTCGCATTTTCGACCTCGTTGAGCGCAGCGAGGACTTCAAACAGCACGTCTTTGCTATTCCTTAACTCTCCGTTGCTGTCGGTAACTGTAACGCCCAGCGTCTGGAAGGCAGCCGCAGCGGCGCCGAGCTCGCCCTCGTATTCCTTGCCTTGTGCTTCTGCTTCACGAACGGCTTCGTTATATTCCGCGGTCTGGTCTCGCGCTGTTGACATGCTACGGATGATCTTTGTCATCGCCCCGGTGATCGCCTCCGCCGACACGTCTATGTACGGCGCTGCATATTGGATCTGCTGCAGCATATCGGTGCTGAGGCCGGAGGTCGCGCTCTGCGTCAGCAGGTCGTCGGCGCGCGTCGCGGCTTCGTCGGTCAGCTGGTTCAGTTTTTTGACGGTCTCGATCACAGCGGTCGCGGCCGCCGCGATCGCGCCGAGCTTGGCCACAGCTCCGGCAGACAGGCCGTCAAAGCCGTCAAGCGCCTTCTTGGCGCCGTCCGGCAGCTGGATCCCAAGCTTGCCGGCCAGGTCGCTTACCTGATCGCCGAGCTTCACGCTCTGCTCTTTGCCGTCCTCCATGGCCTCGCCCACGTCCTCGACGCTGTCGGCGGCCTCCTCGCTCTGCTGGTGCAGCTTGCCCAGCTGCTCCTCGGCTCCATAGAGGGCCTGCTTCCATTTCATTGTCGCCTCGGAGTTTTCGCCGGTGGCGGCGGTCGCCTTATCAACCATGTCGCGCAGCAGATCCACACGCTTTTGCGCGGTGTCGATCTGTTTTGACAGGATCTCGCTTGTCTTGGCCGCCTTTTCCTCGGCGGTCGTGTTTTTATCAAAAGAGGCGGTCACGGCCGCCATCTGGGCGTCCAGTGTTTTTGCCTGCTCGATGATCTGTTTTATCTCAGCCCGGTACTGCTCCTCACCGTCGACCTGCAGCCGCGGTCCGATGCTTGCTTTCGCCATCAAATCACATCCATCTGTTCAATAAACGACAGGTTTCTCTGTTTCTGTTTCGGCTTAGCGCCGCCGTTGTAGATAGCCAGACAGGAGATCATGTCGCGCATCTCTCCGATTTTCGTCACCATGATCTCCTGTTTACTCATATTCATTCTGCGCCCGTAAAACAGGCACCAGGCGAGCGTCAGCTCGTGCTCGCCGCCTCCGGATCCTCTTTTTTTTTGCGGTTTTTTTCGGGCTCCTCGGTCTCGACCGTGGCCTGCCGATCGCGGAACATGACATCGACGGCCTCGGCCAGCATTTCGTTGAATTCCTGGACCGGTACAAAGTCCAGCAACTCGGCCTGAATGGGCTGCTCGGTATACTCGCGGCCCTCGAGCCGGGCCTTGAAGGCCTCGGCCTTCTCATACCAGCGAGACATGACGCACAGCAGCTGTTTGCCGCCTTCCGGGGTGTCGAGGAGCTGCCGGAGGTTTTTCAGATCCTTGTCCGGGCACTGCTCTTTCAGCTCGGCCATTGCGCCGACAGAATAGAGCAGGCCGTATTTTTTGCCGTTTACTTTCATACGCCTGCCTCCTTACACTGCCGGCAGCGCCTCGGCCGCTGCCATGCCCAGTACCGTGCGGTAGGCGTTGTAGGCCTCGAGCTCGGTCTCCAGCGGATCGGAAAACCATTTCCAGCTCCGCTTCGCGGTATCGTCGCGCATGATCCGCGCCGAGAGCGCCTGCGTCCGCCAGTCGATCTCCTCGCCTTCGGTGGCGGCTGGGACGTCAAACTGCGAGAAAATCAGCTTGCGGTAGACAAAGGCGCGGAAAAACTCGATGCCGTTGGACTGGAAGCGCACGGCACAGCCGAGTCCAACAAAGGGGATCTTCTGTTCTTTGCCGTAGGTGTTAAACTTCACGCTGTTCTGTCCAACCGTCACGTTCTCGATGCTGGTCGCGCCGAGGCCCATGATCATCTTCTCCGACGCTGTCAGCAGGCCGTCGACGGCGAGGGCGAGCGTGCCGGTACGGAAACGGCGCTGGCCCTCCTCGGCCGCCTGGTTATCGGCGTACAGTGTATTGTTCTCGTTCGCGACCTCGATCGAGGGCGTGATGTTGATGCCGCGGGCCAGATCGCGGCCGTTGGAGTATGTTACCGCGCCGGCGGCAGCCGCATAGAGCGCGACGACCGGATAGCTGTATCCGGTTACGACCGCGCCGCGCGCGAGCTCGGCCTCATTGATCGCCATATTATTCTCCTCCTGTGATTTCGTTTAGTTTCTGGTTGGCCGCCTTGTCCATGGCCTCATAGACGGCCGATTCCAGCCGCTTTTCCGTCGGGCGGATAAAGGGCTGTTTTATCATGCCTGTTGATCCTGACTCGCAGGCTCTCGCTATCAGCGCATTCGGCTGGCCGTTCGGCCAGCGCTTCGTCTTGACGTCGTTGTAGCCGTCAAATCCGATTTTCACGTCGTACTGGCCATATTTGTCGCGGATCGACGTGACGCCCATGCTTTCAACCAGCCCGATTTTTTGGCTGACTGAGATCTTGCATGGCTTGCCCGCTTTCCAGTCGGCCATAGCCTGCGCGTCGGTGACGCGATCAAGAGAGCGGATCGCCTCCTTGATCCCGTCGGCCAGCACGTCGGCCCCGGCGTAGAGCGCCGCCTTGCAGACCTCATCCGTGCCTTTTTCGAGCTTGTTGAGCTGGTCGATGTAGGCCTGGATGCCCTCAAACTTGAATTTAGCCATAGCGCACGCCCCACAGCCATTCCCAGTGCCAGAAGCCGGTATCCTCCTCGAACTGCACGCTGTTGAGGCTCCAGGCGATGCCGGAGCTGTTGAGCGCGGTTTCAAAGGCCTCGCGCCAGGGGTCAAACTCGATCTTTGAGAAAAGGTCGGTCGTGCCGGTCATTGCCCGCTCGACGTGGCGGCCGTTGGCCTCGAGATCCGCGGCGCCCTCCTCTTGCCAGACAAAGTACCTGTCCGCGTTCAGCCGCTGTCCGTGGCTGACGGCGTCGGTGACGGCCGTGTGTACGGCGATGATTTTTTCGTACCAGGTCATAACGGCGCCCCCTGTCTGTACGCGACCAGCGTCAAATCATCGGAGGGCGGGTAGACGTCCGGCACAAACTGTATGAGATCGATCCTGTACTCGTGCCCGTCCTCCGTGATCGCCTTATTCTGCGGGGTGATCTCCGTCGCGGTGTGCTGCACGCGCAGCACCCGGCTGACCGTCGTCTGCGCCTGTTTGGCGTCATAGTAGCGCTGCACGCCGACGCGGCGGTTTTCATATTGGAGCGTGACAAGCTTGGTCGGCTGCTCCTTCGGCTGATAGCCTGGGGCCGCGGCGTCGTCGATGCGGTAGATCGTGACGACGCCGTCGTTATAGCTCTGAGAGATCTTGTGGTCGGGTCTATGTGCAGCTTTCCACAAAGTTCATCACGCCCCGTTCGCTCTGCATGGCCAGGATCAGACTCTGATAGTTATTTTCAAACACATCGAGAGCCGCGTCCCGGGCATATCTTACGTATTCCTTGAGCAGTGTCCGGGGATAGCCGGGGCTCAGATAGTCCCCGGCCTCCCCGAGCTTATCGTCGAGATAGGCCACGCCGTCCTCGATCAGACCTGTGATCCGCCGGTTCGTCTGCTCGTCATCCCAGGTGATGTCGAGATAGGTCTTGATGTCGTCCAGCAGGCCCTCCGGCAGCTCACGCATGGCCCCGCTCATTACGACTTTGTGACGGTGACCGTGTAGGTCTTGGTGGTCGTGCCGTCCTCGGCGGTGACCTTGACGGTGACGGTGTTCTCACCGGCCGCCCAGGTGGCCGCGCTGCCGTTGGAGACGACCTCGCCGCCCACCGTGATCTCGACCGTCGCGCCGGCGGTGGCCGGTACCGCGGTGATCGTGTTGGTGGCGTCAGTCGTGGCGGCGGTGTAGGTGATCGTGGCCGGGGCAAAGGCCGGGGTCAGGGCCTTGCTGCCGATGCGCAGGCTGCCCAGGGTGGCGTCGGTGGAGGGCTCGCGACTGTCGACCATCTCGACCTTGTAGGCGATCGGCTTGAGCGCGGAGACGTCGAGGAACATAAAGGCGTTGTTGTCGAGCGGCAGGCCGTTGGCGTAGCCCTTGATCAGATAGACGCGGTTGTCCTGCAGGAACTGATAGTGATCGGAGTAGTCGATGCGGCCCTCGGCCTCGGAGCTGATCAGGCCAAGATATCGGTATCCGATGCCGAGCACGGCCTCGCCGGGGTTCGCCGCGGCGCACTGGATGATCTCGATCGGATAGGGCAGCACGTTATTCCGGAAGCTGCCGTCCGGCGCCATGACGGTCGTTGCCGGCATGATTTTGGTGAAATAGTCCTGGGGATTGACGACCATGATCAGGTCGCGCACCTGGCGGGGCTTGCCGTTGGCGTCCACGGCCAGCAGGCCGAGCAGGCCGCCGAGCGTCTCGGTGCTCAGATCGTTCAGCTTGATCTTGGCCTTGCGGGGATATACGCCGTCGGTGACGGTGACGCCGGTACCGACCTGGCGGGTCATGCCGATGGGCTTGTCCTTGCCGGTGCCGTCGTAGAATCCGGCCTCGGCGCCGTTGGCGTAGACCTCATACAGCGTCTGTCGGATGAAGTTATCCAGCCACTCGGGGCCGAGATCGAGCATGGCCTTGCAGACCGGCAGGAAGGCCGAAAGCTTGAACAGCGTGGTGTTGACCACGGCAAAGCCGGCGAGGGTCTCCTTGACGATGTCGTCGCAAAGCTCGCCCCAGACGGCGCGCTGATAGCCGGTCGTGTTGGTGATGATTTTGGCGGCGGCGCCGCTGGGCATGAAGTTGATCCTGGAGAGCAGCGGGTGCGCGTTCTGCAGCTCCTCGAAAACGCGGTCGATCACGGTGTCGGGCATGATCAGGTTCGCGTTGGTGAGGGCCTGCTTCGGGTCCTTGGCGCGGACGCAGTCGCCGAATTTCTCGTAAAACTTACGCTCCTCGCTGGTCAGCAGATTCGCGCCGCGGGCCTGCAGGACCTTGTTGTCCATGGTCTGCTGCAGCTCCTGAAGCTTGCTGTCGTACTCCTCGCGGATGTCGGCGCCGACGCGCTCCATCATCTCGTCAAAGGCGCGGGCGTAGCCTTCTGCGTCGTTATCCTTGAGAGCCTGGTGCATCGACTCGCGGATCTGCTCGCGCGTGCGGAGCTCTTTCTTGAGGTCATTGGAAAGCATTTCTTTTTTCTCCTTTTCAGATTTTGATTTTTGCCAGCGTCTGCATGAGGCTGGGCTTGGTTTCGGCCTCCGGCTCGCGCTGGGCGGGCTGAGGCTGCGCTTCCCGGCTGAGCCGGGCTGCGATAGCTTTATCGGCGCTCAGCGCGTGGGCGGCCATTCTCGCGGCTCCTGCGCGCTGGGTGTCCTTCTGCATCATGTCGTCGACCATGGCGCTAAGGTCGGCGTCCTGCTCGGCGATCCGATCGGCCAGTCCCAGCTCCACGCAGTCCTGCGCGGTCAGCCAGGTCTCGGCGTCCATCAGCTCTGCGAGCTTCTCCTCGCTGAGCTTGTCCCCGGCCTTCTGAAGGTAGGCCTGGCGACCGGCGGCGTTGATGACGTCCAGGTCGTCGGCGGCCTTGCGCAGCTGCTCGGCGTTTCCGACGGCGCCCATCCACATGTTGTGGATAAACATCATCGTGTTGGCCGGAATGATGATCTCGTCGCCGGCCATGGCGATCACCGAGGCGATCGAGCAGGCAAATCCGTCAACAAAGACGGTTTTGTGCGCCGGGTGACGGCGCAGCTGGTTATAGATCGCGGTGCCTTCGAACACCTCGCCGCCGTAGGAGTTGATGTAGATCTCGATTTCCGCGACGTCGGGGTACCGGGTCAGCTCCTGGCGGAAATAGTCGGCGCTGGTCTGCGATTCGTGCTCCTCGCCGTCCCACCAGTCGCGCCAGTTGCCCTCAACGTCGCCGTAGATGTAGAGCTGGAGCACGCCGTCGCGGTTTAACGCCTGCTTGAGCTCCCAGAACGGACGCCTTGCGGTTTTACTGTCCATTCTCGTTTCCTCCTTCCTGAGCCGCTAGCATGGCGCTGGCAAGCTCGAAATTCTTGGTGATAAAGTGCTCATCGGCCCATGGCTCGTTGATCGGCTCCTCGCCGGCCGCGCGGCGGATGCTGTTCACACTCCAGCCGGCGCCCACCAGCTTTTCGATGTTGGCGGCCATGGCAAACAGGTCGAAGTGCTCGATGGTCGACGAGTCCATGCGGGCATAGGTTCCGCGACTCCACTGTTCGAAGCCGTAGCGCTTTCGGACGATCTCCTCGCCGATTTGATCGCACAGCGGGTCGATCGCCGTCGTCAGCACGCGGCGGGCCGCGTCGCTGGTCGCCTCGACCTCGCCGCGGATCAGCACATCGGGGATCCCAAAGGCCCGGCAGGTAAAGGACAGGATGTCCTCGATCATGGCCTTGATATCTCGGGTGTCCTTGGCCGCGGCGTTTTTTCCGCCGAGGTTTGCAAAGTCGTAACCGTCGAATTCCGGCAGGATCGCCGAGCCCGAGTTGATAAACGGTTTTATCTGTTTCTCGAGCATCTGCTGGAAGGTGTCTAACCAGCCGTCTTTCCCGCTCGTCATCTGGTTGACGTGCACCTTCCAATGCTGGCCGTTGTCCCAGCTGTAGGCCTTCATGGCCGTCTGTACCAGATTCATATAGCTGTCGGAGATCTCCTTGATCACGGGCCGTAGGTCGGTGTGGTGCAGCTTTAAGTGGATGACCTCGGACTCGCGGAAGGTCTTCGAGTACTGCATATCCCCGACGGTGACGCCGGTGTATTCGTTTTGCTTTGTGGGGTATTCCTCGCCGTCCACCCAGCTGTCCGCGACGACGAGCGCCTCGGTGCCGTCGCGCTTTTTGGTCGAGATGATCAGCGCCTCGTTTTCCTCGTAGAGCTTGGCGATGACCTTGTGCCAAAAGGCGCTGCTCGACTGGTTCGTGTTCGGCTCGACGTTCCACAGGTAGTACTCACGGCCTCGCGTCTCCTCATACTCCACATAGGTGCGCACCTCGCAGCGGCCGATGGCGTTGGCGATATAGTTCGCGCAGCACCAGAAGCACAGCTCGCGGATCTGGAAATCGAGCGCCGCGTCGCTGACGGCGTCGCACACGACGTCGGTCACGTCCTTCATCTGCTCCTTGCCGGACGCGCTGCGGCGTGATTTAAAAATCTTCAGGCCCATGACGGCCTCCTCTCTGCAAATCAAAAAAGCGCCGACCTGACACAAGCATGTTTGTGTCAAATCGGCGCTGGCCTTAAATAGGCGCTGGCTCTTGCTATATCGTGATCGCCCCGATCACCGGCGGCTGCAGCGGCTCGCCGGTGCCGAGGATTTCCTCGGCGGTCATGGCCGCGACGTAGGCCATAAAGGGGTCGGTCTTTCTTGATTTGGCTTCTATTTTTCCATAATAGAAGTTTCCGGTGTCGGTGCCCTCGCGTTTTCCTCTTCGGATTCGCTTTGTGTTGTTTACGGCCCAGCGTAGGCAAGGATTGTCGCCCCAGTGGTTAAAATTGCGGTTGAAGCACTCCTGTATTTTTCCCTCCGTCTTCATGATGTCGAAGGGCTGCACCAGCTTCACCCGCTCGCGGTCTTTGGCGTCAAAGCCGATCTCGCGCATGGCGTCAGAGACGACCGTCCATCGGTAGTTGTCCATGCATAGCATCTTGATGTTGTAGATCGTTCCCTGCGCCTTGATGTACTCAGCCAGAAGCTTCGGGTGTATGCTCACATCGTCGACCAGGGTGCAGATCCCGGCCTTCACCCAATCCGGCCAGGGCGCCTTCACGCGGTGCAGGGTTTTCGACTTGGCACAGATCCAGGTGTGATTGATATCAAAGCGGTCGTCGCCGCGGCGGAAATGGAGATCGACACTGGCGAAGTCGCTCAGCTCGGCGAAGTCGACGCCGACGGTGCAGCTCCAGCCGGTCAGATCCGGCAGCGGCTGATTCGTGGCCTTGACGTTTTCGTAGTCGGTGACCGTGATCTCCTGGAATCCCTTGCGGATGCCGAAGCGTTTGGTCAGGAAATCGCCGTGCTCCTCGGGCCGGTCCTTCCAGTCGATGTACTCGTCGCGGATCTCCTGCAGCAGGGTCGGCCGGTATTGCAGGCTGGGATTTGCCATCGGCCAGTTGGCCTCGTCGTGCACCATCTCCTCTTTCGGGAGCCGGCACACGAATGGGAGGAAACCGTTGTCCGGCTCACCGCCGAAGAGGATCCGCAGCGCCCGCTCGAGCATATCGTCGAGGGGCCCGTCGGATATGTCGCCGTTGGAGGTAAAGGCGCCCTCGCGCGGCTCGTCTTTTTTGCCGAGGCCGGTGCGGAAAACCTTGATGTTGTCGTAATTGACGTAGGCGTGGACCTCGTTAAAAACGATCATCCCTGAGCGCATCCCGTCGCGGTGCTGCGGGCTGTTGGTGCGGCCCTTGATGACGCCGCGGTTCTTCCGGCCCTGGATCAGCTCCTTGGTGTGGTAGAAGTGCTTTTTCAGCTTGGTCAGCAGCTTCGGGCTGTCGAGCACGTCGGTCACGTCCTTGACCGGGCGCATGGCCTGTTCTTCGTCGTTCGCGCAGATGTCGACGTCGTAGCCCTTGGCCGGGTTGTAGGGACTCACCATGCAAAAGCTGATAAAGGCGATAAAGCCGTCCTTGCCGGCGCCGCGGCCGACCATGCAAAAGAGCTTTTTCCATCTCGGCACGCCCGGCGCCTTATAGGTGCACAGCCACAAAGCGATCAGGAATTCCTCCCAGGGGAAGAGCTCAAAGGGGAAATACCGCTGCAGGCCGATGTATTTCTCAAAGCGCTCGGCCTCGAAGATCAGCTGTTCTGTCTCGAATACGCTGCGGATGTAGGCGGCGAGGGCTGTCTGCTCGGGACATACGCGGGGCTGTCCGGATTCCACCTGGCGGAGATAGGTTTCTACCGCCTGGGGGATTTCAGAGCTCATCGTCGTCGATCGGCGCTGACGGTCTCACGCCGGATCGCGGCGCGCTGATATCTCTAAAGCCCAGCGCCGCGTAGATGTCGAGCATCTTGTTCGAGGTCTGGTGCCGGATCGTGAGGCTCCGGTTTTCCACAAGCATCCCGCGTTTTTCGTCCATGACGACGACGCCCCGCTCGTTGATGTCGTCGGTCAGATCGCGGTACTCACACCAGAGATCGAGATATCGGCTGAGCAGCTCGGTGTACACCGGCTCGATCAGTCCGCGCGCCTGCAGGCTGTCCTCGAGACTCGCTTTCAATTCCCGGAAGGCTTTCGTCGCCCGGATATTTTTCGCACTCGCCACGGTCTCGCACCTCCCTGCATTTTCTCCGCCGATCCGATCACTGCTCACCCGATCCGGCCGCCGTTTAATTGTACCCGCGCGCACGGCGGCAGCGCGCGCAGGGCAAAATCTCCAAAATGTCCGGGACCCTGCCGATTTATGCACGGCGAGGCCGCGGTCGTTTTTTCGACCGGGGGGGTGTCGCCGAAAATCAATCCCATCGCTCCGGCGTCAGCGGCGGTTTCGGCGCCGCCGTCTGCCGCAGGCTCTCTGGGTGCTCGGCTTCATGGCAGGCCTTGCACACGGTGATCAGCTGCCGCTCTCCGGTGTCCGGGTCGTAGAGGCTAAGCGCCAGATCCGGCCGGTCGCGCAGGTGCTTGACATGGTGGACGATCGTCCCGCGGCTGTAGCGGCCGCGCGCCTTGCACATCTGGCACTCGTATCGGTCGAGTTTGAGCACGGCCTGGCGGATCCCGTCCGGCCCGCCCCAGTCGCCCCACTGGTAGAAGTTCGCCTCGTGCCCGGTGGAAATCAGCGCGCGCAGCTGCTCGAGCCGCGACGGTGATATCCTGTCCTGCATGTGCTCCACCTCCGGAAATTACAAAAGCCCGCGCCGACGGCAGTCTGCTGGAACTGTCAACGGCGCGGGCTCTCATACGTAGCGCTGGCCTGGTCGATATAGGCGATGATCTCCGCCCCGCAGTCGCGGCACTTGATGCTGACGCCCAGCATCACGCCGCCCGGCGGGATCCGCACGCCGCGGATCTTGCGGCGGCAGGTCGGACAGAGGATCGCGCTGTTTCGCAATTCCAGTATATCAAACTTTCGTGCGCTGTCAAGCGCTGGATTTTTCACGTGGTACCGCCTCCCTTCTTATGCCCGCCTCGCTTGTTTGACGGCTTGCAGATCTTCCCACCGCGGACGTAGGGCCGATACGGCAACAGACAGCGCAGGTATGTACTTGTCACGCGGCCCTCTTCGTCGCAGCTCTTCTCGTGCGCCTTGATGACCGCGCCCTTTTCGGGCTGCACGTCCTCGATATCGGCGACGGGCTCCGGCTCGGTCACGATCGGGCGCGCGGCATTTCGCGTCGTATGCCAGCTGTGTTTCCCCGGCTGGTCGTGGACGTTGGCGATCATGTAGGCCGCGAGATCCGTATGGTCGCCGCGGCCGTCGAGCGTTTCAAGGCTGAATCCTCCCCCGAGCCAAAGGCGGCGCGCGAGCTCATAGATCCCGGCCGGGACGACAACGTGATGGTGCAGCCTGGCCGGGCAGTCCCGACGGGGCGACCAGTTGGCCGTCACCCAGGACAGGACAGGCCGGGCCATGCCTTTCTTTTTGATCTCATAGCGCAGGCGGGCGAAGTAGCGGGCCAGGTCCGCCTCGGCTGCCTTGTAGTCCGGCGGCAGGTGGTCGTCGTCGTACTTGAGCACCAGGTGCAGATCGCCGGCGTGGTAGTTCGTGTTGAGGATCCGGGCGAACTGCCGGACGCACTCCTGCTCATTGGCCGCGATCTTCCGGGCCGAGGTATTGCCGGCGACCTTCTTGGCCCGTCCCTTCGACGGCTGGGTGGTATCGCGAGCCGACAGATAGCTCCGCCGAGTCTCGACGACATTTCCGGATATGATCTTGTACTCCATAAGCTTCCGCATCTCCTTTGTCCTTTCCTCCTAAAGATAGACGCTAAAGAGCCTCGGAAAGAACGCATGCACGCGCGCGCGTTCTTTCTCGCTCTGCGCTATCCAGTTTACAATGTACAAATATTTGAAGTGTTCTCATAAAGCCCTCGGCCTGCGCGGCCGGGAGCTTTATCAAAACACAGTTGATCGCTCCAGGGCATCAGCCCTGGAGCTTTGCGATCGGTTTCGGATCCTCGCCGGGACTGCTGCCCGTCACGATCATGCGGATCAACCCATCCGAAAACAGGAAGAACGGGAGGCGGCGGCGCCGTGCGGCCTCACGGTGATCAAAGCCGCAGCTCTCGCAGGTGAACGGCCCCTTGCAGCCGTCGAGGCTGCAATTCGGATGGAGTGATTTTTTCTCAGCCATTTGTATCGTCTCCTTCTTTTCCCGGGCACCAGGCCTGGCGAATGATTTTGATGAGGCCGCGCGGGCCGGTCGTGCTGATCGTAAGCACACGGTGCGCGCCGAGCCAGGTCGCCTTGCGCCGGCTCTCGCAGATCGCCGCTGCCGACGGGCGCGGTACCCAGGTCTCGAAGTGCAGGGAGGCGCAGCCGTCGCAATAGTCGCAGCTTCTCATTCGCGCCGCCGCCCCTTTCCCTTCGGCCGATAGCATGGGCAGCCATCGCGTTCGAGGATCTCCGGCACGCGCCGTGTGGCCTCCTCATAGGGTATGTGATAAATATCGCACACAGTTTTGGTCACCGTCTCACGCCCGGCGCTGCTGTCGGCATAGATGCAGGCGCTCACTGCGTGCTCATAGCCGCCGATTTTGCTGTGCCAGGCGCAGCGCCTGCACTGCTCTTCGCGGGTCACAGCTCGGCCTCCTCGGCCTCCGGTGCCGTGATAAGCTCCAGCATACGTAGGCAGGCGGCGCGGCTGGCGTGCTGCAGCAGCTCGGCCCCGTCGACCGCGAGCGTCCAGTATTCTCCCTCTCGCAACAGCTCTATGTAGCAGGCGCTCACCATCGGCGGCACTGCCCTGCCGCTGAGCCTGGCCCGGATCCGCGGCGACGGTGGCGCAGTATGCCCGCGCAGGATCTCGAAGCCGTGTGCCAGCAGGTCCTGCATGCGCCGGTCGTCATCCCCGGCGCGCGTGCGGTTAAAAATCTTCATGGCTGCGCTCCTCCATTTCCGTCTCTTTGCTGCGGAAAAACCAAACGGCCGCAGCGATCGAGAGCAGCAGCAGGGCCGCATAGGCGGCGGGCTCGTCGCCGGAATAGGCGGCGGCCGCTGTGTAAATGATAGACATTGACCTTTTTCCTCCCGTTTGATATAATTCGACTGTACTCCTTTGTCTTTGGCTGCTTTGCAGGGCTCCACCCCTTCGGGCAGCCGCTTTTTTTATGCTTTTTTGTCCTGTGCTGGCTGTTTCAGCCACTTAGTCCAACAATCCGCACAACTCACTCCGTCGTACATGTGCTGGCATCTCCCCGGCGGGCATACGTCTCTATAGGCAAAAAGCTCCCCAAGTTCCACGTCCGTCATGGCACGGATGCGGTCGGCGTTTGATGGTTCTTCATCCTTACATGGCCCGAGGACGCACCAGCTTATCGTCTCATTATCGGAGTATTTATTGCAGTGGCCATCTTCAGTGCAATAGACGCACGGATAAAGTCTCCCCATTACTCGATCACCTCAGTTTTGGCTGACGTGTCTGTCCGGTTTCGCCGGTAGGTCTCGGCCTGATCGTTAAGCCATTCGATCGTATTGTCCCGCTCGGCGAGCTCGGCCTCGAGCTCGCACACGCGCAGCCTGGCCTGTTCCAGCTCCCGCTCGGCCGTTTTGGCCCGGTCGAGGAGCTTTTTCTTTTCCGCGTCGAGCGCGCGGGCTGCCTTCCAGTAGGTACGGCCCTTTTTGGCGATGGCGGCGCTGCAGGCCAGGCTGGTCTCAAGCTTGGCGCCCACGGCCAGGTTGGCCCGGCGCGCCTGCAGCAGCTGCTCGTGCAGATCGTTGACCTCGGTTTCCCACCAGGTCATTTGCCTGTCTGTCAAAACGTGCATGGTTTTCTCTCCTTTGTTAATATTAGGGCACTGGTGTTAGGAGTTAGGAGTTAGAAATTATGAGTTAGGAGTTAATTAAAATACTAACAATTCCTCACTCCTCACTCCTCACTCCTCGTCTCTCCATCGACCCTTATATCTCGCGCGCCGATCGCGCGCAGGCGGCCCGCTCGGCGCGGACTTATAGCTCCGGCGCTTTTTCGTGACCTCGTACTGCGTGACGCGCTCCTCTGTTCTGTTGCACATGGCACATGCACCCAGGCGCGGCGCGGTGACGGGGTCGGTTGAATATTCGGCCCTCAGCTTTGCCGCGCATGACGGGCACATGGTTATCAGCAATCTGTGTTCACCTCATTCTGATTCTCTTTTTTGTCGGTCTCTGTCTGGATCGGCTCTACCTCCGAGGCGTGGACGATGGTCACGCTGTGATCGCAGCGGTCGCGCAGCTCGGCCGTGATATGGATCTCGCCGCGGTAGGCGCGGTAGATGATGGCACTGACGCAGCTGTAGCGCGTCCCCAGTCTCTGCACCGGCTCGCCGGACAGCAGGGCCTTCTTCAGTTCTGCGTTTTTCATGGCACGTCCTTCCTTTTTTCACCTCTTCCACAGGTAAAGCTATCTCTTGTAGAAAGGCCCAGGATCGGGCAGAAGTGTCTTTCAATCGGCCCTGCCGAGATCCACTCCGTGTCCCAGTTCTCGCAGTCCTTGCAGCATATTGTGGAGATCAGCCACTTTTCCTTAAACGCTTTCACGTCCGCCTCATAGTCAGATCTGCCGGTGTCCCCGCTGCGGTACCAGTCAAAGCTGTGCAACAGGCAAAACAGGTCATAGCATATTTCTGAAACGTCTTTATCTCCCAGCTTGTTCAGCGTCCGCACGGCCTTGGCCAGTTCCGGCTGCGCCGCATCGTTCAGTCCTACCTGTGGATACGCTCCGGTTATATCGTCACAAAGACCAGTGTCTCTGTAGTCAAACAATCCGCCGCTCATGCCTCACACTCCTACTCAATTCGTTCGTGCTGCTCCGGATTGCACGGGCAGCTCCGGCAGCGGCCAGGGCGTTCCTCCGGCCAGTCGCAGATGACGGCGCTGTTATATTGGCACAGCCTATCATTATTCTCTGCCTTGAAAACCAAGTGCAGCAGCATCCGGATGGCCCCAGCTGCAGCCAGCTTCAACTCGTAGATGCAGCCGCTTCTTTCCGGTGCGTTCGGGCAACCGCGGCAATCCATACGCGCACAGCAGCACAGCGCGTCGGCAATCTCACGGTTTGTCAAGTAATCACCTCCCCGGTGTCGGCGTCGACGCCGTGCAGCGTGGTCTCGAGATCGGCGGTGAGATCCCGCAGCTTGTCCAGCAGCTTATCCTCGCGCACGTCCTCGGGCAGGATAATCGCCTCGAGGAAGGTTCCGGCCTTGGCCGCAAAATAGATCATGCCGGTCGGACCTTCCCGCTCGTACATCTCTATCGCGCCGAGCTTGTCGTTCAGCGGCCGCAGATAGATCGGATTGTAAAACAGCAGGCCGCGCCGCGTTTTGACCGGATAGATCACTGCGTCCTCGTATCCGATGCTCAGCGTCTCGGGCCGCAGTTGGATCTCGCCGCAGTCCGGCACGTCCCGGAAATCAAGACCCGGCAGGCGCTGCACCTGGATATCGTATTTGTTCCGCTTTTTCTCCGGGACGGAGAACACGGTCTCGATCGTGTCCTCGTCCAGCTCCGGCATACCGTGCAGAGGATAAAACGCCTTCCCGTCTCCGACCCATTGCACGTCGGAGGTCGGCGAGTTATACAGAAAAATCCGCTTGTGGCTGTTGCAGATCGCCACGACATTTTTGAAAATCATGTGGGCTTGTCCTCCTTTTACTTCCCGATGAAATCCCAAAATCTGAACAGCACGCCCCTGAACTTGCGCTTTTTTCTGAACCAGATATTTTGTATCTCAGCGGCATACCAGATTGCAAAATCAAGATACGCAAGCCCAATCAGCAGCATAAAGATTTGAGCAGTCTTCACGTCTGCGCCTCCTCTGCTGGGATGATGGTGGGAGCGCGGCGAACCTCGTGCATGACCTCGCCCCTATGTTCCAACCCAGCCGTTAAAGAAAGCATATTATCATGCAGTTTGTCCAGATCGCCCAGCCGCCCGTGCGGCGGGACAGGGATGGCGGTGCCTTTCCCGTTCCCTTGGTCGGTGTTAAAACCGTCTTTGTAGATTCTGACTTCTCCACTTGAGAAAATAACCGCCCACGTTGGCACATTTTGCTCTTTCGGCAGCTCAATGCCCTGAATGTAAATCCCCACGGCTCATCCCTCCTTTTTCGCCTGGATGCGGTCAAGGGTCTGCTGCAATATGAAGCGCACGCCGGTGCAGAGCTTGTCCGCAGTCTCCGGATCGTGTTCCCGGATCTCCCGGACGATCTCCATCATTCTGTTGATGTCTTCCTGGGCGTTGTGGAAATAAACGCCGAATCTGGCCGCGTCCGCGGTTGATGCTTTCAGCTGTTTCCGCGCTGCCTCCAGCTCCTCTCGCGCGTCGGCGGCGGCTTTCTCGGCCGCGGCGATCTTATCGGCGGCGCCGCTCTCGGCCTTGCCGGCGGCGTCTTTCAGCTTGTCACGGTCCCGCTCGGCCTTGTCCAGTTTCTTCTGGATGGCGTTGATCTTCTCCGCGGCCTCTGCTTCGGCTTTGGCCTTGGCCAGGCGCGCGGCCTCCTCGATCGCCGCCTCGTCGCGCTCTTTGACCGTGGCGATCGGCCGCTCCTCCAGCTCCTTCACCTGCTCGCGCAGCCTGGCGGCGAGCTGCTCGGCCTCCTCGGCCCGCGTCTTGTAGGGGCCGACGCCCTCGGCGGCCCGTCTGGCCTCCTGCTCGGCGGCCTGCTGCGCTTCTTTGGCCCTGTCCAGCTTCTCCTCGAGCTCGGCAAGGGCGAGCCCCTGGCCCTCCTCGGCCTCGTGCAGGGCACGCTCGGCGTCCGCGGCGCGCTGCTCGGCAGCCTTGCGCGCGGCGATCGCCTCCTCGAGCTCGCGGGTGCTTATTCCCTCGGCGTTGACCTCCTCGGCGAAGTCCTCCCGCTCACTTTCCGGCACGGAAAGCAGCAGCAAAGCCTTGGAAATCGGCAAATCCGCAAACGTCTGCGTATTTGTCTCCGGCCCAAATAGGCCCAGCTGTGCCGCTCCGTATTCGTTGAAGATCTTCATATAGTTCTGTGCGCTGCGCTCGGAGAACTCTGTCTCCCTCTTCAGCCACGGCAGCCACTCCCCGTGGCTCAGCAGCTCCTTGGCCTCCACCAAGCGCCGCCCGATCTCAATGGCGCAGAGCGTCGTCACACGCCGCCCTGCGTCCACATACATGCGTATCTCCGCGCCGATGACCTCCGGCGTCCGGACTTTTTCCATTTCGTTCATGCTACACAAACCACCTTTTGATTGATTCTTTTGCACCCGGCCCGCACCCACGCGAGCCAGGCGTCCTCGAACGCCCTGACCTCCGGCGTCCTCTCGCAGTTGTACATCCCTAGGTTCTGGTTTACGCTTAGATCTCGCTCGTTAAAATCGAGCGTAAACCACGGCTTGTCCGGCTCTTCGGAGCGCCGGATAAAGAAGATTGTCAGCTCGCCGGCGGCGTGCCGCTTGGCATAGGTCGCCACGCAGTGATGCAGCGCCGCGCCCTCTTTCTGCAGCTCCTTCTCTGAGGCCGCCGGTCTTATCAGGATTCCGTCGTGCTCCCAGCTGTAGCGGCTCATTCGCTCAAAGCGCTGATCAAACAGCTTTTGCCGCTCGCTGTTCCAAGCCTTTTCTGTCTGCGCTTTTCGCTCGTTGATCCGCTCGACCAGCTCGTCATGCTTTCCGCGCAGGTTCTGCGGAAAGCGCGCGTCCCGGTCGTCCAGCTGGATCCCCAGCCGGCGGGCCATGCTCCAATAGTCCTTGAGAGAGTAAAAGCTGGATTCTCTCTTATACCGCCGCTTTTGCTTGTCCAGATATCGGGTGACAAAAGCCGGCATGATCCCGTTCTCAATGAGACTGAGCTGGTCCGACAGGGTCAGTGCGTCGCCCGCTTCGTCGCCCGGCCGGATGCGGTGTCCCTTTTTTCGCGCCTCTTCGATCACGCGCAGGCGGAGGACTCCGTTCTTCAATTTTCGATCGGTGAAGTACGGCAGCTCCTGTTTTGTCAGCCGCAGGATCTCGGCCGGCTTTTTCTTGCGCCAGTCCAGATCCTTCAGCACATCAAGCCGAGTCGTCCACTGTGTTTGATAGTTTCCCTTCTTTTCCTCGGCGATGATCCCGGCGACCAGTTTCGCAGCGCCGCAGGTCATCAGCGTCTCGGCTTTGTGCCGCCTCTGGTACAGCCGCAGCCATACGATCGGGAAAAGATACTCGCCCTTGACGTTCATGTATAACTCAAGCTTGCTGTTTTCCATCCATGTGCCCCTGGTTACGTTGGTGATTCCCTCCGGGCAATACAGCAGATCTATGTCATAAAACCAATCCTTTACCTCAGCCAGTGGATGCCAGGCCTCGCTCGCGTAGCTTTTCCCGAAGCCGTCAGTGTACCAGTGCTTATAGCATCCGGCGCTTTTCTCGCCGAAGATCACAGCCTCCCACGGTTCGGAGTAAAAGCTTTGTGTTCCGTCCTTACCGGTGATTCGCTCCACGCGCCACAAATAACAGACCAGATCCTGCCCGGCCCGCTCGATCGTCATCGTCCAGACGTAGCGCGTCAGATTGTTCGCCGCGCTGGTGTGCAGCACGGTTATCTCTTTTCCGCACTCCGGGCATTTCGCGTGTGCGCCGCTGCCGTGATACTCTTCTCGGCCATCGTTTATCCAGCTGACGCCGAAGCTTGCGTTTCTTCGGTAGCTGGTCACGTTGTAGGCGCGGCCGAGTTTCATGTGCTCGCCGCAGGCCGAGCAAACCGCATCGGCGCATTTTTCGTTCAGCCCTGTCATCGGGTCGCGGAAGTACGCCGCCTTGTATATCAGATACTCGGGCCAGTAGATACCTTTCTGTTCCTTGATCCACGGGATCATCCCCACCGGGGCTCGTTCTCTCAGCTCCATCCCGCGCACCTCACAGGAAATACGTGATATCTATGATATCGCCGCTGCCCGCAGGGGCCGGCGCCCTCGACGGCCCGTTCTCTTTCGCCTCCGGGATCCCGTAAAACTTGCGGATGATCCCCTCGGCCACGTTCGGCGGTACCACGGCGCAGCTGCCCTTCTTGTGGCGGTCGGCCCAGGCCTTGATTTTCTTCTCGCACTCGGCCAGGCTCATTTCCTTAACGGCGAGATCCTTCTCCACCAGTTCGGCCGCCAGCGGCTCGCGGCGGCAGATGTCCTTCAGCTGCTCGCCGACCATCCACGGCGCGGTGTTCTCCTTGCCCTTTTGCTGGGCCGCGATCATTTCAAAGACGTCCAAAATATCCTCCTTGTCTTTTCCGGCCCTGTTTGCTACAATAGCAATACAGGTACTTTTCTTTTGTGTCCTCCGGTATCTGGGCCGTCCGTGTTGGTAGCGCGGGCGGTCTTTTTTTAGCCGAGCGACTCGCTCAAATCCGGCAGCCTGGCGTATTCGTCGGGGTGCTGGGTGTAATAGTCGCTCATGACCTGGGTCAGGCGCTTGGTGGCATTCTCGCGGAAGCGGTTCCGCTGTTCCTCGGTCGTCTCTTCCCATGGCACGCTCGTGCCGTCCTCCAGGATCAGGTAACAGACAAACGTCAGATCGTCTTTTCTCGGTTTTCTCGGTTTCCGTTCGGCCATGCGTCCGCCTCCCCTTGCTGCCATCTACAAATCACCTCCTCCAAGCCTATGCGCCCACGGCTTGGGCACTTGCCCTCTCCCCCGCTGCCTTTGAGGCCTACTGGGAGTACTTGCATTAATCAAACTGCTCAAAAAACATGTTTAGCCCTATTTCAGCCGGTTCTGTTTTCAATGATGGACTAAATTGATCATCAATCAGCCGATCAATTCTGTTCTGTTCTGTCCTGTGCTGTGAGGCGAGATCATCTATTCCGTTGTGCATGTCCGTTACCATATATTCATAGCCACGATACATATAAAACAGATGGACAGGGTGTGCGCCTCGCGTTGGTCGCTTATCAGTGAACTTCCCTTTGTAGCGAGCTTTATACACTGTAGCCGAACCCCTCAACGCCTCCGCCTGCCCGATGTTTTGTGCCTCCATGTGTCTCACCTCCTTCTCTTACGCGATATTTCTGCTATGGTTCAGCTTTTCTCAATTGCCAGACCACGCTTGATCAGAATACGAATCAACTCGGAGTAGGTAATACCGCTGAACTCTTCCG
This sequence comes from Oscillospiraceae bacterium, assembly GCA_902766405.1. Classification (GTDB taxonomy): domain Bacteria; phylum Bacillota; class Clostridia; order Oscillospirales; family Oscillospiraceae; genus Limivicinus. Next base: position 3,945 of record CACXDT010000274.1, on the reverse strand, counting down.
TTGATCTCAGTTCTTCCAAAGCATCAACCAGCTCATCCGGGAGCGATATGGTTGTTCTTTTCATGTCTGTCATCTGCGCTCACCTCCTAAAGTGGTGTACTTTCGTATAAATGTTAGCAAAAAGTGGTGTACTTTTCAATAGGCAATTTCGCCAAAAGTACACCACTTTAATTGTTCATTTTAGTTCACCACTTCTTGTTGTAAAAGTGATGAACCTATGATATTATTTTTTTGGAGGTGCTATATATGGCTACAGATAAACCGCGTTTTTCGATCACGCTTGAACCCGAAACGTTAGAACAGATACTTGCGTACAAAAAGAGCAACCATTTTTCCACACAGAGTAAAGCAATCCAACAACTAATTGAAATTGGTATATGTGATGTCAAATCAGACAAATTATCTCAATCCGTGAGCTCTTCTAATTCTGTATCTCTCTCCTCTGACGAGGCCGAATTGCTTGACGCATACCGCGAGTTATCCGATCAGGGCAAGCAGTATCTGCTCCAGACAGCCGATCTCGCGCGCCGCGTTTATATGAAAAAAAGTAATTATTCCTCCGATATGGACAATGTGTATGACGCCTGAAATATGAGGAAAATATCAACAAAGGAGGCATTCATATGAAACGTGCAGGGATTATTTTATTCGGAGTCGGTGTGACCCTCTTTCTATCTATTTATTCACCTATGTTTTTTGATACTATCGGTGTGTATTTATTCCTCCCGTCTGCTGTAATTATCACAGCTGGCATTCTGCTGATTATGTACAGCCCCAAAAAGGCGGATCCTGGCCCAGCTCCCCAGCAGGTGCCGGATCCGCAGCCTGTCGCTCCGCTACCTCCCTCCGTTGCGCTTGCTGTTAATTCGAAAATGGCGGATCCGGACCCAGTTTCTCATCAGCAGCCCACGGATCCGCAGCCTGTCGAGCCTCAGCCTTCCGCTGTTGCTCCTGCTGTCATTTCGGATCCTGTTCCGCATAATCCTATGGATGATATAGTCATTCTGGAAAAGCCAAATCCGAATTGTACCTATTCTGCAGATGACCACGCCGAGATCCTCGGCATGCGCGATTTCTGCGTGCTGGACGTTGAAACGACAGGTCTCAATTGCCGGATTCATCGTATCGTTCAGATCGGTATCATAAAGGTCGTGAATAATGTCGCGGTTGATCGTCTGGATACACTGGTCAATCCGGAAATGGAGATCCCCGCCTCTGCTACCAAGATTCACGGCATTACAAATGATGACGTGATTTCTGCCCCCACATACGACGAAATCGCTGATCGTGTTTATTCTCTTCTGAATAACAGTACCGTCGTCGGCCATAATGTTACATTCGACCTTAATTTCATCCAGTTTTTGCTGATACGTCGCAGCGACCCGGATTCCGCGCTGACACTCGACTACATAGACACCTGGGCATATTCCCATCAGGTTCTGCCGTCTATGCCGAATTACAAATTACAGACGCTGCTCCAGTTCTATGGGATCGACCCCGGGAAAGCGCATACAGCCTATGCCGATGCAGCCGCGACGCTCGAGCTGTTCAACCATCTGCGCTATGAATACACGCATAAAGAGGAATTAGAAAAACAACGGGCCGAGATGGCAAAGGCTGAGAAAAAGAGACAGCGCGAGGAGGCAGACGCCGAGCGCCGGCGCGTCTTTTCCCCATCTCCGCTCTTTAACAAACGGGTCTGCTTTACCGGTTCTTTCTCTCTCGACCGCGAGGCCATGGAAAAGCTGGCTCTCTCGGTCGGTGCACTGATTCAAGAGAAGAATCCGACCCGTAATACCGCCTATCTTGTCAAAGGCGATGTCTCCGAGCTCCCGGAATGGGCGATTGAGCGTAAACTTGGAAAAGCCGAGGCGCTCGTGGCTGCCGGAAAGCCCGTCGAAATCATCAACGAATCCGAGTATCTCAGCTTGATCGCGCAGGCAAAAGCTGCGCTTGCCGCTGCCTCGGAGGTGCGCACATCATGAAAACCGCCGCCGCCTATGTCCGTGTCTCGACCGAGAGACAGGATGAATACAGCCTTGACTCCCAGCTGAAGCTGATCCGCGACTATGCTGCCAGGAACGATTATATTGTGCCGGATGAATTCGTTTTTATAGACGACGGCATCTCCGGCCGCACGGTAGCCAAGCGCCCGGAGTTCCGCCGGATGATCGCGCTGGCCAAGGAGAAGGAACACCCCTTCGAGACGATCCTTGTCTGGAAATTCAGCCGCTTCGCCCGCAATCAGGAAGAGAGCATCGTCTATAAATCCATGCTCGCCCGCTCGGGCGTCGATGTGATCAGCATCTCCGAGCCGCTCGCGGAGGGGCCCTTCGGCAGTCTGATCGAGCGCATTCTGGAGTGGATGGATGAGTTTTATTCGATCCGCCTCTCCGGCGAGGTCAAGCGCGGCATGGTCGAAAAGGTCAGCCGCGGCGAGGTCGTGACCATCCCCTCCTTCGGTTACGATATCGACGGGAAGAGCTACGTCCCGAACGGCGACGCCGACACCGTGCGCCGGATCTACCGGGAATACCTCGCCGGCAAGGGGATGCAGGCGATCGCCCGGCAGCTGGGGCTTGAGGGTGTCCGCACGAGGCGGGGGAATCCCCCGGAGAACCGCTGGGTCGAATACATCCTTACAAATCCCGTGTATATCGGGAAAATTCGCTGGTCGAAGGACGGCAAGTCCAACTATCAGCGCGGCGGCGACGCCTCCGGTAGCTATCTGACCGACGGCCACTTTGAGCCGTTGATCCCGCTCGAGGAGTGGGACGCCGTGCAGGCGAAGATCGCGGCAGCCAAAGCCGGGCGCAGTAAGTATGAACGCCGGGAGCAGACCGTGGAGTGGATGCTGAAAGGGCTGTGCCGCTGCTCTGCCTGCAACTCCACGCTGGTGTATACCGCCCTGTCCTGCCCGTCCATGCAGTGCTACAAATACGCCCATGGAAATTGTCAGACCTCGCACTCGCTCTCGATCGCCAAAGCGAATCGCCAGACGATCGCCGCTCTTGAATTCGCGTCTGCAAATTACGTTTTTCCGCTCGCTCCGCACACGGTGAAGCTCGACGCCGCAGCGCCGGACTATGAGCACCTGATCGCCGTCGAGCGTTTGAAGATCCGCCGGATCCAGGAGGCCTATGAGGCCGAGATCTACACGCTGCAGGAATATGCCCAGCGCAAGAAAGAGATCTCCAAAAAGATCGAGGAGCTGGAGCAGCAGGCAGAACAGAAACGATCCGAAGCCCGAGCCCAGGCTCTCGACCCTGTCGCGTTTGCGAAAAAGGTGCAGGATGTGCTGCGGATTCTAAAGGATCCCATGCAGAGCGAGAGCGCCAAAAACGCCGCGCTGAAAACCGTCGTTTCCTATATCGTATACGAAAAGCCCGCTAAACGCCTGGCTGTTTATTTTTACGTCTGAGAATTATCTGTTTCTGCAATTCGGCAGGCTTATCGAGATCTAACACTAAAAAAGCCGCTGATTCAGCGGCTTTTTGCTATACTATATGCTTTTGCAATAGGAAGGCCCGGATGGCGAGCTTGGCGCTTCGATGCGCTATCTCAGCCAGCGCTATTCCATGCCCTATCCCGAGCTGAAGGGGCTGCTGACCGATATCGGCACCGAGGAGCTCGGCCATCTCGAGATGGTCGGTGCGATCATACACCAGCTGACGCGCGATATGACACCGGAGCAGATCAAAAAAGCGGGCTTTGATGTCTATTTTGTCGACCACACCGCCGGTGTCTACCCGACGGCGGCCTCGGGCTTCCCGTGGAGCGCGGCCTCGATCGGTGTCAAAGGCGATGTGATCACCGATCTCAGCGAGGATATGGGCGCCGAGCAGAAGGCCCGCACGACCTATGACAACATTCTGCGCATGAGTGACGACCCGGATGTGAATAACGTCATCCGCTTCCTGCGTGAGCGCGAGATCGTCCACTTCC
>CACXDT010000273.1 GCA_902766405.1 Oscillospiraceae bacterium | reverse complement strand
TGAAAGCGAAGGGCGCAGGGGGATTTTTGCGCATGTTTTTCGGTTGCCCCGCAGGGGCGAGAAAAACGCGCCATTCAAAATACTATGGAAGTGCCAGCTTTCACAGTAACAATCATCCCCTCCGCACATAGAATGTCGTGATGACGTTATATCTATTACGCGGAGGGGATTATTATGGAATTGTGGCAGATCCGGGGCGGGCGGCGGCTGCACGGCGGCTGTACGGTGCAGGGCAGCAAAAACGCGACGCTGCCGATCCTGGCGGCTTCCATTGTCTGCCCCTGCCGCGTTGAGCTGCAAAACGTGCCGCAGCTGAGCGATGTGGACACGGCGCTGGAGATCCTGCGTGCCCTGGGCTGCCGGGCCGGGCGTGAGGGCGAACGCGTGTGGATCGACTCGCGCACACTGTCGAGCGCCGCTATCCCACACAGGCTGATGGAGAAAATGCGCTCGTCGGTGTTCTTTCTGGGAGCACTCACGGCTCGCTGCGGCGAGGCACAGCTGAGTCTCCCCGGCGGCTGCCAGCTGGGGAAGAGGCCGATCGACCTGCACTTAGCGGCCATGCGGCAGCTCGGTTGTGAGATCGAGGAGGAGGGCGGCAGCATCCTCTGCCGCAGCCGCTTCCTGCACGGCTGCGAACTGACACTGCCTTTCCCAAGCGTCGGCGCGACCGAGAACATCATACTTACGGCCTGCGCGGCCCAGGGCGAAACGGTGCTGCACGGCGCGGCGCGCGAGCCTGAGATTACGGCGCTGTGCCGCTTTCTGCGTGCGATGGGCGCTGACATCGTCATTGAGGCGAGCGGCACGGTTCATATCAGAGGCATGTCCGCCAGGGAACACGTGCGCTTTGTGATCCCGCCCGACCGCATTGTCGCGTCCACGCTGTGCTGCGCTGCGGCGGCCAGCGGCGGAGATATCGTGCTCAGGGGTGCGGATCCGACAGAAATTTCTGCGGTTCTCTACTTCCTAAAAGCCGCGGGCTGTGCTATAATACACAACAAGCGCATGCTGCGCCTGCGCGCACCGCGGCGGCTGCATGCGGTGGGAGAGCTATGCACAGCCCCTTACCCCGGCTTCCCGACCGACGCGCAGCCGCTGCTGATGGCGGCACTGCTGCGCGCCGAGGGCACCACGCGCATCACCGAAACGATCTTTGAAAACCGCTTTCGCCAGGTGCCCCAGCTCCGGCGACTCGGCGCGGATATCGCGGTTCGGGGGCGCACGGCAGAGATATGCGGTGTTGAGCGGCTGTTCGCGTCCGAGCTCACCGCTACCGATCTGCGCGGCGGCGCCAGCATGGTTCTCGCGGGTCTCTGCGCCGAAGGCGAGACCGTCGTCTGTGATACGGGGCATATCACACGCGGCTATGACGGGCTTGACCGGGTGCTGCGCGGCCTCGGCGCCGATGTGACATGGAAGGCCCTTCCGTCATATCATTGACAGATATCGTAACACATAAGCGAAAGGATTACACTATGGCAAACGGTACAAGAAGTCAGCCGGGAGACAGCAGGCGGGGTGAATTTCGCGCCATCCGTCGGCGTAATTCGCTCTCCGGCATTGCCACCTTTTTGCTGGTCGTCGCCTCGGCCATCTTCGTAATGAGTGTGCTGTTCCGCGTCTCAATTATCGAGGTGGTCGGCAACGAACACTATACCGACGAGGAGATCATCTCCGCCAGCGGCATTGAGCCCGGCGACAACCTGTTCTTCTTCGACCGTTTCGCGGTCTCCAGCCGCGTGTTTGCCAAGCTCCCCTATGTCGAGGAGTTCCCACCGGTCGAGCGGCGGCTGCCGAATAAGGTCATCATCACAGTCGTTGAGTGCAAAGCTCTGGCTTGCATCAACGTCGGCGATGAGTACTGGACCGTCGACCACAACTGCAAGATCCTCGGCAAGGCGACCGAGCTCGAACTGAGCGGGCTGATCCCGATCTACGGCTTCGATCCCGGCACACTTCTGATTGGCGAGAAGCTGACGGAGCACAGCGGCAATGAGAGCCAGGTCGATTTCCTGATCACCGTCCTCACCGAGCTGCAGGAGCGCGGTCTGGCCGAGCAGACCCAGAGCGTCAGCTTTACCGAGGGCGGCTCGCTGAGCTTCCGCTGCAGCGGTAAGTATGAGGTCGTGATCGGCTGGGAGGACAAGGTCGACCACAAGTTCGCGATGGTGATGTCGGTCCTGGGGCAGCTCAAGAGCGGCGATGTCGGAACGATCGACGTATCTGACGGCGCTACGGCGCATTTTATCCCGAATCTGTAAAACCCGCAAGCGAAGAACAGAGGCTTTTTCGACAAAAAACAGCGAGCAAAAATCTGAAATCCGTGAAAAGACGGTATGAAATTCGAGCAAATGACAATTTGTTTACAAAAAATTGCGAGAATTTCAATTTTTCTCTTGACCTCCGTGAAAAAATGAGATAATATAAACGAGAAAACAATCTGATTTTTTCACATACATTGTGGGATACTGAAATGGGAGGCACAAGTCATGGATTTCAAAACAGAAGCAGGCCCCGATAATGTCGTAACCATCAAGGTCGTCGGTGTCGGCGGCGCCGGCAACAATGTTGTCAACCGCATGGTCAAGGCGGGCACGCAGGGTGTCGAGTTCATCGCCGTCAATACCGATAAGCAGGCGCTGGCCGTATCCAACGCCGATCAGAAGATCCAGATCGGCGAGAAGCAGACCCACGGCCAGGGCGCCGGCTCGGATCCCGAGGTCGGCAAGCGCTCCGCCGAGGAAAGCCGCAACAACATCGCCAAGGCGGTCGAATCGGCCGATATGGTGTTTATCACCGCCGGCATGGGCGGCGGCACCGGCACCGGTGCGGCTCCCACAGTTGCTGACGTGTGCCGCGAGGCCGGCATTCTGACGGTCGGCGTCGTCACGAAGCCTTTCAAGTTCGAGGGCAAGCGCCGCATGGATCAGGCCAACGCCGGCATCAAGGAGCTGCTCGGTAAGGTCGACTCCCTGCTGATCATCCCGAACGACCGTCTGAAATACGCCACCGACCAGAAGGTCACGCTGGCGAACGCCTTTGAGATCGCCGACGATGTGCTGCATCAGGCCGTCACCAGCATCTCAGGACTGATCAAGAACACCGGCTTCATCAACCTCGATTTCGCCGATGTCACCTGCATCATGAAGAACGCGGGCTTTGCCCATATGGGCGTCGGCCACGCCGCCGGCAAGGGCAAGGCCGAGGACGCGGCCCGCATGGCCGTCGCGAGCCCCCTGATGGAGACCTCGATCAACGGTGCGCACGGTGTGCTGATCAATATCACCGGCTCGGAGGATATGGGGCTCGAAGATGTCGAGGCAGCCGCCAACCTGGTGCAGGAGGCCGCCCACCCCGACGCCAATATCATCTTCGGCGCCACCTTTGACGATACGATGCAGGACGAGATCCGCGTGACCGTCATCGCCACCGGCTTTGAACAGAACGCGAACGCGCCCGAGCTGTCCACAGCGGCTGCCCCCGGCGCGGGTTCCCGCGGCGGCGAGAAGCGGACAGGCGCCGGTCTGTTCACCGGCGCGGCCGAGAAGGCCTCGGCCGTGATGGCGCCCCCCGCGGTGAGCGCAGCAGCTGCGTCTGCTCCCGCTGCACCTGCAGCGCCGGAATCCGCAGCCGAGAACGGCGGCGAGGAAGACCCCTTCGACAGCATCTTCAAGATTTTCAACACCAAGTAAAACGGGGATAAAACCGAAAAAAGCTCCTTCGTCCAGAGATGAAGGGGCTTTTTCAGTGGTTAGGAGTTAGGAGTCAGTGGTTAGTGAAAAGTGATAGGGTGATCCGGTCACAGATAAAGGATAATCATCGCGAAGCGATACCACAATTGTTCATTGTTCACCGTCTATTCCCTGATTTTTACTACTCACTATTCACTGCTCACTGATTTCATCCAAGCTTAGATAAGGAGTATGGCCGTGCGTGAGAAAATGAAACGGGAGTGGGAGGTTTTCCGGCGCTTTCTGCTGGAATTCTTCCGCCTGTATACGACAAAACAGATCAACCGCTCGTCGGCAGCGCTGTGCTATTTCCTGGTGATGACCTTTTTTCCACTGATCATCCTGCTTTACACGATGCTCGGCAGCAATTACGGGCTTGCCCTTCGCGGCATCCGCATGATGGAAGGTCTGGTGGCCGAGGGGACGCTGAAAACCATCCGGGATTTTGTGCGCTATGTGGCGACCAACGTCAACCGGAATATGACAGTTGCCGCGGCCATCGTGCTGGTGGGCTCGGCCTCGGCCGGCGTGCGCACGCTGCAGAGCGGCATCGGCGATCTGCAGGGACACCGGCGCTATCAGGGGGTCTTTGACCTGATTTTTAGCATCGTGTTCTCGGTGGTACTGGTCGTGGCTATCTATGCCTCCATCGTCATTCTGGTGTCAGGGCGGCAGCTCATCAACTTCATCAACGCGCATATCCCGTTTGTCGATATCTCGCTGTCCTGGGATTCCCTGCGTTTTCTGGTGCTGGCGCTGATCATCTATCTGCTGCTGTTGGGGGTCTATCAGTTGGCCAGGCCGGTTGGCGAGCGCTACCACACGCATAACGGCGCGATTTTTGCCACGATCGCCATTGTGGCGGTCAGCTACGTGTTCTCGGCGATCATCGGCAACAGCGCGCGCTACCCCTTAGTGTACGGCTCAATGGCTTCGGTGATCTTGCTGATGATGTGGATGTACACAAGCTGCATCGCTATTTTCTGCGGCGCTGCGGTGAACATCGCGCTGCGCAATGTGAAACGGGAACTGAGACAGCAGAGGAGCATGGAAAAACAGACGGAGGAAGCTGCGGCGCAGCATTCTGATGCGGAAGGATAAATGTGTATCATGCAGAAATCCATGGTAAATGCGTATATCAACGCGTTTACCATGGACTTTTTATTGGTATGGCACCGTCTGCCAATGGCAGCTTGCTGCCTGCACAGCTCCCGGACAGGAGGAAGCTGAGCCCAACGGTGGATACCTCTCCTTGTGACTTCTCTATTCCTCCGCGGCCATGAGTCTGGCGGCCCGCTGGTGATCCTCCTTGATGACACCGTCGCGGTAGGCGGCGAGGAGGAGCAGCAGATCCTCAATACGGATCTCGAGCTCACGGCCGATGTCGGTCTCCTTATTTTTCTGCCGGTGCTCCAGCACCTCGAAGACATCGGTCGTGGAGGAGATATCGAAGTTCTCGCAGATCGCGTGCTCGCGCCCGGCGAAGGGCTGGTGCGCCACGATGCGGAAGGAGTGGGAGTTGTAGATCAGCGTATAGCCGGCAATGCCGGAGGTTGGCTGATAGGCCTTGCAGAAGCCGCCGTCGATCACGATCAGCTTTCCGCCGCCCTTGATCGGGCTCTCGCCCTTTCTGGCCTTCACCGGCACATGGCCGTTGATGATGTGGCTGTGCGCGCCCTCGAGTCCAAACGCGCGAAGGATCTTCTCACAGATCGCGGGATCCTCGTAGAGCGTGTAGTAGGCGTTTTTCTGCTCCTTCCAGGCGCTCTCGTCGGCAATCAGGCGGCGCTCGAAGGTCGTCATACGGTCACGGCCGAAGATCGGGCTGTTCCGTCCGGCCCAAAGGAACCACAGCAGGTCGAGCCCGACCTTGCGCTCGTCGGTGCCCTGCTTGAGATAATAGGCCTGGCGGGCTGCGGTGTCGGCGTAGTCGAGGAAGGCCTTGCCGGAGAGCGTCTCGCCGCTTAAGGTAAAGGACAGCAGCTCACCGTCCGCGCTCATCGGGATGCAGCCGTGGAACAGCAGATTGCCGTTATAGATTTTGTACAGGCTGCCCTTGGAGTAGAGGAAGCGCACATGGCGCTGCAGCTTCTCACTGCGCTGGAACGAGCGCGTCAGCTCGCGGATCACCGCGTCCTCCTCAGGGGTCAGGTCATAGGGGTGCGCGGGGTCGACCGTCGGGAAATCGGTGTCCTCCAGCGCATAGCTCACGCCGTCGATGGTGATGCGTTTGTTGGGATAGTCGATCTTGTCGAGCAGCAGTCGGTCGTCCATGCCGTACTCGGGATGGCGCTGGATCTTCTGCCCCTCCAGCTTAAAGAGGATCACTGTGATCGCCTTGTGCATACGGGCCGAGAGCAGCTTGTCCTTCTCTGAGTAGTTGCGCCCCTCGTCGCCGGTCAGCTTGACGGCGAAGCGACGGGTGTCGCAGTTGGCATAGGTCTCGTTGGCGAAGACCGACAGCGGCCGCAGCGAGATGCCATAGCCGGTCTCGACGACCTCCAGGTTGTTATAGTGGATGGAATTGGCCAGCACCGTCGCGACCAGGGTGCGGCTGCCCGAGGCCGCGCCCATCCACAGAATATCGTGGTTACCCCACTGGATATCGACGCTATGGTAGTTCATCAGCGAGTCCATGATGATATCGGCGCGGGGGCCGCGGTCGAAAATGTCGCCGACCAGGTGCAGATGGTCGACGGCCATGCGCTTGATCAGCGAGCAGAGCGCCGCAATAAAGTCCGGCGCCTGGTCGATTTCGATGATCGTTCGGATGATGTTTTCAAAATAATCCCGCTTATCGATCTCGTCCGAGTGGGTGTGCAGCAGTTCTTCGAGGATATAGGCGTAGTCCGGCGGCAGAGCCCTGCGAACTTTCGAGCGGGAGTAGCGCGAGGAGACAAGGCGTGCCAGCTCGATCAGACGGTGCAGCGTGATGCGGTACCACTCGTCCAAGTCGTCGATCAGGGGCTTGAGCTCCTCTAACTTCTCCTCAGGGTAATAAATCAGCGTCGCCAGCTGGTCGAGCTCGGCGCGGGGAACGCTGTTGGCAAACAGCACGTCCAGCCGCTCACGCACGACGCCCGAGCAGGAGTTGAGGATGTGAAGAAAAGCCTCGTGCTCGCCGTGCACGTCGGAGATGAAGTGCTCGCAGCCCTTCGGCAGGTTTAAAATGGCCTGCAGATTGATAATCTCGGTTCCGGCCGAGCGGACGGTGGGGTACTGGTGCGCGAGCATCCGCAGATATCGCAATTCATTTTCAGTGTAGGTTTTATGTGCGGCCATGGTCTTCCTCCTGAACGTGTCGGTTTCTTTCTGTATCATGCCACAAATTCACGGTTCCTTCAAGTCTTTTCGTTAAAAAATTGTGCAATTATGCAATCCTTGCTTGACCGGCCGCAGTGATGGGAGTATACTGCTACATGGATTATTGTCCTGTCTTTGCAAAGAGGAGGACAGGAGCGGGGAGGAAAAAATGATGGAGAAAATCAAACGAATCGGCGTTCTGACCAGCGGCGGCGACGCCCCGGGCATGAACCCGGCGGTCCGTGCGGTGGTTCGCACGGCCATGGACTTTGGCATCGAATGCATCGGCATCCGGCGCGGTTGGCAGGGGCTGATCAACGGCGACTTTGTACGGCTGGACGGGACAAGCGTGGGACACATCCTCTCGCGCGGCGGCACGATTCTGTATACGGCCCGCAGTGAGGAATTCATGACTGAGGCCGGCCGCAAAAAGGCCGTGGCCACCTGCAGGATGCTCGGTTTGCAGGGCATCGTCGCCATCGGCGGCGACGGAACCTTCCGCGGTGCGCTGGAGCTCAGCCGCCTCGGCATCCCGGTGGTCGGCATTCCCGCCACGATCGACAACGATGTCGGCTGCACGAATTACACGATCGGCTTTGACACGGCCTGCAACACGGCCGTCGAGTGCATCGACCGCCTGCGCGATACGATGCAGAGCCACGAGCGCTGCTCGGTGGTCGAGGTCATGGGCCGCAACGCCGGCTTCCTGGCCCTCTATGTCGGTATCGCCGTCGGTGCTACGGCTGTTCTTGTGCCAGAGCACGAGTTAGACTTCCAGAAGGATGTCGTCGAGTGCATCCAGAATTCCCGTCTCGCCGGCAACACGCACTTCATGATCGTCGTGGCCGAGGGCTCCGGCAGCGCGGTCGATATCGGCAAGCGGATCCATGAGGCGATTGGCATCGAGCCGCGCGTGACCGTTCTGGGACATATCCAGCGCGGCGGCTCGCCCTCGGCCCGCGACCGCGAGACGGCCACCCGTATGGGTTACTACGCGGTCAAGGCTTTTGCCGAGGGCGGCGGCAACGTCATCGTCGGCACGCAGGAGGGCAGCATGGTCATGCTGCCGATCGAAGAGGCGCTGCAGATGAAGAAGCATCTGCAGATGGATCGCTATGAGATCATGCAGGCCATGCTGCTCGGCAGATCGAGCGCTGATACTTTGACAGAATAGGGGAGATCCCTTTGAACCCGGTAGAATACGATTACGGTTTCACGCTGGCAGCGTTTATGCTGGCGCTGCTGTGTGCGCTCTTTACCGTGCACCATTCGGAAACCGATATCGTGCGCAGGCGCCAGCGCGCGCTGTTTCGTGTGATTCTGGCGAGCGTGACGCTGACGCCTCTGTTTTCCTTTATCAGCACGTATATTGAACTGCTCGGGGACGCGCACCGCTTTTTTACCGTGATGTATCTCACACAGCTCGGTCTGTTTGTGACCCACCATGCCGCGGCTCCGTTCTTCGTGCTGTACACCATGAGCCTCAACGGCCATATCCGCGGCCTGAAGCGGCTGATCCAGATCGCGCTGCTGATCCCGTTCGTGCTGATCGAGCTTGCGGTTCTGACCAATCCGATCCACCACGGGCTGTTCTATTATAACGGCGACCTCCGCTATACGCGCGGCGATTGGATGCTGCCGCTGTACTTTATCGCGCTGTTCTATTACGCGCTCGGCATTGTTCAGATGCTCCGCAGCCGCAAGGTGCTGCGGCATGTCAGATGGAGCTATCTGTTGTTCTGTTATCTGATGGTGCTCGCAGGCATCGCCATCCAGCTGTTTTATCCCCATATCCGCGTGGAGTATTTTACCGAGTCGCTGATGGCGATGATCCTGATGGTGGCCTTTGAGAGGGATATGCACACGATCAGCCCGCTGACCGGGCTGTTCAATCGCATCGGCTTTTCCGAGGATATCCGCATCAACGAGCTCGCCGGGCGGCATTATACGCTCATTGCTATCCGCCTGCGCGACCTGAAGGACTACGCCCGCATCCTCGGTGAGACACGCTACCGCGCGCTTGTCAAATCGGTGGCCCTGGGCCTTTCTCAGAGCCGGGTGAGCAATCTTGACGAGGGCGCCTACAGCTACGACGAGGACAGCCTGGCCCTTCTCCTATACGGCAGTGAGGCCAAGGCGGAGAAACGGCGGGACGAGGTGCTTGAAAAGCTGCGTGGCAGCTGGAGCATCCCCGGCGGCGGGGCGATCCAGCTGCAGGCCACGGTCGCGGAGATCCATGTACCGAAGCAGATCTCCGACCGCAAACTGATTATGGGTCGCCTGTCTGACCCCGAGCCGCTGCGGCCCGAGGGGGTGACGCTCCTCGGCACGGAGGAGATCGAACACTTCGAGCGTGCACAGAAGGTCGAGATCGCACTGCGGCGCGCGCTGCAGGAGGATAGACTGCAGGTCTGGTTCCAGCCGATCTGGAATGTCCACGAGCAGCGCTTTACCTCAGCCGAGGCGCTCTCACGTCTGATCGACGATGAACTGGGAAGTGTTCCGCCCTCGGAGTTTATTCCGATCGCTGAACAGAGGGGACTGATGGGCCAGCTCGGCGATTTCGTGTTGGATAAGACCTGCGCCATGGCCGCGAGCGGTGTCGTCGGAGAAGGCGGACTTGCCTATCTCCATGTCAATGTCTCGCCATATCAGCTCCCGGGCGAGAATCTGGCCGAGCGTTTTAACGCGATCTTAGCGCGCTACGGTATCGGCCCCGAGCGGCTGCGTCTGGAGATCACAGAGACCATGGATATCGACAACTCGGCTTTGGTTCGGCAGTCGGTCAGCCAGCTGCGCGAGGCGGGGTTCCAGTTCGCCATGGACGACTTCGGCACCGGCTTCTCCAATCTGAGCTCGCTGCTCAGCGGCCGTTTTGCCGATATCAAGCTCGACCGCTCGCTGCTGCTGAGTGCCGAGCGTGACCATGGGCGCCAGATGCTGCGCAGCATCTATGAGATGGTTCGCGCCTCGGGGCTTATAACTGTGCAGGAGGGTGTCGAGACCGAGGAACAGCTGCACCTGGTCGAAGGCTTCGGCTGTGACACGGTGCAGGGCTTCTACTTCGCCCGCCCGATGCCGCCCGAGGATTTCACGGCTTTCCTTCAGGAAAACCGTACGACTGATGTGCCGATGAAAACCTGAATCAAGTCATGAGGCCATGCAGGCACATCCATCATGATTTGATTGCCGTTTCGCTCGCCCCATAACTGGGCAACCGCGAAACACGGCAAACTTGCTCCCCATAATAATCAGGAATTGATTGGGGAGCAATCAATGACAGAAATTAGCGGTTTATATCGTTGCCGCAGATGGGAAAGGACAAAATACGCGACAAAAGGGGATAGCCTCCATGGATCAACATACAGCCGCTGCGCCGCGCCGCCGGGCGGTTGGCGTTATGACAGGCAGCTTTCACACAGACTACTCCCGCCGGATCGCCCAGGAGCTTGGCCGTGCGCTGCACAGTAAGGATTTGGATGTCTTCCTGTTCCAGGGACTGGACGCCTCCCGTTTCCTGAACCTGGCCGACTATGTCGACCCCGGTTTTGACAGTCACTATTATTCCCAATTTGAATACAGCAAGTTTCTGGAGCTCGATGTGTTGATCATCTCGTTTGGCACGATTTCGGCGATCCCCGGCGCCGTCAGCCTGGAGGAGTTATTATCGAAGCTCCCGAAGCTTCCCATCATTCTGCTGGAGGATGAGCGCGAACTGCCCAACGGCTGCTTTATCACGGTGGATAACTATGCCGGTATGCGCGAATGCGTGGACCACCTGATCGTGGCACACGGCTACCGCTCTATCCTCTTTCTGTCCGGACCGCGCGGTGTGACCGATGCGGAGACGCGACTGCGCGCCTATCGGGACAGCATGGCCGAGCACGGCCTGCCTGTGCCCGACACCGCGATCGGCTACGGCAATTTCACGGATCATGTCGATGCTGTTGTCGAGAAGCTGCTTGCGGATAACCCGAAAGCCGAGGCGATCGTCTGCGCCAACGACGAGATGGCAGAGTGTGTCTACCGTGTGCTGCGCCGCCACGGTTTGTCGCCCGGCGTGGATATGGCTGTTACAGGCTTTGACGACAATATCTCGACGCCATTTATGGATCCGCCGCTGACCTCGGTGCGCCAGAGCTGCCGCGATATTGCGGACAGGACGGCGCTGCTCGTTGAGTCATTCCTCAACGGCGATCATCCAAAGTCCGTACGTCTTCCGGCGCGGCTGGTGCGGCGCAGCTCCTGCGGCTGCCGCGAGGGTGCCATTCCCACCGAGGGCAGCGAAAAACTGCGCGAGGAGCACGGTTGGCTGATGTCTGCGCGCATCAAAAACAAGCAGCTGATGAACAACAATATGCTCTCGGCACTGATGCTGCGCAACCTCCTGCACGAGAATATCTCGGTCCATCTGTTTTTCGAAAAACTTGGTATGCAGCTCAATGCCCTGAAGACCGAGACCTCGATGATCGCACTGCTGCGCGAGCCAAAGGATGTCTCGGCGTGCAGCAAGCTGTTTCTGCCGGACGAGCTGCGCGTCCACATGGTACAAAACCGCGATTCGATCCGTACCTGGTCGCGAAATCAGGCGCCGATCCTGACGGCCGGCGAGAGCAACCCCTATCGGCCGGCGCTCAGCGGCTCGGAGCATTCGACCTGTGTATTCCCGCTCTTTTACAGCAACATCCACTACGGCGTCTTTGCGGTGTGCATCCGTCCGGAGGACATGCTGTTTTATTACACGCTTTCGCTGGAGATCGGCACCGGCCTTCGTTATCTCTATATGGCGCTCGACCAGCAGGAGGCCCGCCGGGCGCTCGAGCAGCAGAACAGTATCCTGGACTATTCCGCCTCGCACGATGCTCTGACCGGGCTTTACAACAGGGCCGCTGTGCTCAGACAGATCCACAGCTTTGTGCACGAGCGCGGAGAGGGCAGCCGCTTTGCCGCTATCATGGCGGATATCGACCATCTCAAGCAGATCAACGACACCTTTGGCCACAGCGCCGGTGACGCCGCCATTCAGGCCGCCGCGCAGCTGCTGCAGGCCGCGCTTCCCGAGGGCAGTCCCCTCGGACGGACCGGCGGCGATGAGTTTACCGGCATCTTTCAGATCCGTGACGACTTCTCATCCGTCGATTTCAAGAGCCGCCTGCGCGATCAGTGCCAATGCTTTAATGATACAAGCGGGAAACCGTGGTTCGAGGAGCTGTCCGTCGGCTGCCGGATCTTCTCCTACGATCGGTTTGACGATATCACACAGTATCTCAAGGAGGCCGATGCCGAGCTCTATGAAGCTAAGGCGAGGCGGCGCAGTAGCGTTGTCCGGCCGGCGAAATAAACGAGAAGCATACGATTGTCTCACGCAGAGTCGGCAAAGGCCGGCTCTGCTTTTGCCCGAGGAGGATTTGGATTGGAAAATATCAGCTATCGGCTGATCCGCAGCGGCCGCCGGACCATCGGCTTGGAAATCACGCCGGAAGGGCCGCTCGTCCGGGCGCCCTATTGGGTCAGCACGGCGGAGATCGAGCGCTTTCTGCACGAAAAGGCCGACTGGATCGACGCGCATACAAAAAAGCTGCGCCAGCGCACCGAGTCCGCTATGGCGCAGCCAAAGCTCACGGCGGAGGAGCTGCAGGTTCTGGCGGACGAGGCCCTGCGCGTGATCCCCGAGCGGGTCAGACACTATGCGCCGCTGGTCGGCGTCACGGTGCACGGCATCACGATCCGCAACCAGCGCAGCCGCTGGGGCAGCTGCTCGAGCAAAGGGAATCTGAATTTCAATTGCCTGCTGATGCTCACGCCCATTGAGGTCATTGACAGCGTGGTCGTGCATGAGCTCTGCCACCGGCTTGAGATGAACCACTCGCCGCGCTTCTATGCCGAGGTCCGGCGCGTGTATCCGGATTATGACCGGTGGAACCGTTGGCTGAAGGAGAACGGCCCGGCCATCATGGCGCGCAATATTTGAAAAGAATCTTGCACTTTTGGAAAATCATTGATATGATAGACCACAATATAGAGACCATTGGAGGATAACCCGATGCTGCCGCAGGACGTCTATATGCTGCTGAGCGCTGTGAATATGAAGCTGCGCGATGAATACGAGTCGCTCGATGAGCTGTGCGCCGACCAGAATGTCGAGCGCGAGGCACTCGAGGAGAAACTGCGCGCGGCCGGCTTTATCTACGACGCGGAGCACAGACGCTTTGTATGAGGGCAGGGAAGCAGCGATGGAACAGATCACATCACGGAAAAATCCATGGATCCAGACCCTGCGCGCCCTTGCCGCAGACGCGTCTGCGCGACGGGCGCAGGGGCTCTTTCTCTGCGACGGACAGAAGACGCTGAGCGATGCGCTCCACAGCGCTGCCGCTGTCGACGCGGTCTTCTGGAAGGGGAGCGCTGACAGCGCGGCTCTCTCTGCCGATACGGCGCAGTATTTGCTGCCGCCGGAGCTCTATGACTACGTCTGCCCGCTGAAAAACAGCCCCGGGCCGCTGTTCACTGTCCGGATCCCGGAGCGCTCGGCGGAAGGGCCGATCAGCAACGCCATCGTTTTAGAGAACGTCCAGGATCCGGGCAATGTCGGCACCGTGATCCGCACGGCGAACGCCTTTCAGATCGGCGCGGTGATCCTCTGCGGCAGCTGCGCCGACCTTTATTCGCCCAAAACCGTACGCGCCACGATGGGGGCCATCTTCCGCCAGCGTGTACTGACGGCGGCGCTTGAAGAATTGCCGGCGCTATTGAAACACAATGGACTGCCGCTCTATGCCGCGGCGCTCAGTGCGCGCGCGCAGGATATCCACACGCTCGATCTGCACCGCAGCGCCGTGGCCGTCGGCAGCGAGGGGCGCGGGCTCAGCGAAGACTTTTTAGCGCTCTGCGACGGGCAGCTGATCATACCGATGAACCCCGACAGCGAATCGCTCAATGCCGCCGTCGCCGCGTCGGTCATCATGTGGGAGATGTTTCGGTAATACCCGGTCAGTCTCCCACGGAACTTCCTCTATCCAAAAACGACAGAGAGGTGATAGGATGGCATCTCTGCAATACTGGGCCTGGCTCTCGTCGCTGACGGCTGTGAGTGCCGCGGCCAAGGCGGCGCTGATCACGCACTTCGGCGACGCCGAGAGCGTGTATCGCGCCTCCGAGGCCGAGCTGAAGGCCGCCGTACCGGAGCTGAAGAAGACCGAGCTCTCGGAGCTCTCATTTCACGAGCTGGACGGCGCCAGAGAGATCCTGCGCCAGTGCGAGCGGCAGCACCTGCAGCTCGTTACGGTGAACGATTCGGCCTATCCCCGGCGGCTGCGGAATATTTATGCTCCGCCTGCGGTACTCTATGTGGAGGGGCGTCTGCCCGAGCTGGACGAGGAGGCCGCGGTTTGCGTGGCGGGAACGCGAAAGGCAAGCCCTTACGGACTCAAAATGGCAAAGGAGCTCGGCTGGCAGCTCACCAGCTGCGGCGGTCTGGTCGTTTCCGGTTTGACGCGCGGCATCGACGAGACGGCGGCCCACGGCGCACTGCTGGCCGGACGCTGTGTCGGTGTGCTGGGCGTGGCCCACGAGAAGGAGCGCTCGCCGCTTGCCCGCGATGTGGCCAGCCGCGGCTGCCTCATCAGCGAGTATCCGCCCGGCGCGCCGGCCTTTCGCAGTTTTTTCCGCGAGCGCAACCGGATCACGGCCGGACTCTCCGTTGCCCTTGTGGTCGTCGAGGCGCCTGAGGGGAGCGGCGCCCTGCTGCTGGCGCGCGACGCCGCGGAGCAGGGGCGGGATGTCTATGCTGTTCCGGGCAACGTTGATGCGCCGAACAGTGCCGGCATCCTCACACTGATGCAAAACGGAGCCAAGCCCGTTCGTGGCGGCTGGGATGTGCTCTGTGAATACGAACAGCGCTTCCCGGGCCGCCTGCACGGGCTCATGAGGGCCCCGCTGCCCGAAATGAAGCCGAAAACCGAGCGCACGGATCCGGCAGTTTCTTCCGGCCCTGAGGAAAAAAGCGTTGACAAGCGGGAGAGCGCCGGGTATATTGACTTGCGTGAACAGCTCTCCGGGCTCAGTGAAGATCAGCTGAAGATCATCACGGCCATTGAGGAGGGCGGCAGCCATGTGGACGATATCATCGAAGCCACAGGGCTCGGCACCGCCCGGGTGCTCTCGCAGCTCACGGTCCTGCAGATCAAGGGCTTTGTCCGCGGCGAGGCGGGCAGGCGGGTCGTATTAAATATTAAGTCGAAATAGTGAGGATCATCCATGGCAAAAGGAAAGGATCTTGTCATTGTCGAATCGCCGGCAAAGGCAAAGACCATTGAAAAATATCTCGGCGGGAGCTATCAGGTCAAGGCCTCAATGGGCCATCTGCGCGATCTTCCGAAGAGCAAACTCGGGGTGGATATCGAGCACGGCTTTGAGCCCGAATATGTCCCGGTCAAGGATAAAAAGGATCTGATTGCCGAGCTGAAAAAAGAGGCCAAATCGGCCCAGACAGTCTATCTCGCAACCGACCCGGACCGTGAGGGCGAGGCGATCTCCTGGCATTTGAAGGAGCTTCTGGATCTCCCCGACGGGAAAGCGCGCCGCGTGACCTTTAACGAGATCACCAAAAAAGTCGTGACCGAGAGCATCCAGCAGCCGCGCAGTATCGATCAGGATCTGGTCGACGCCCAGCAGGCGCGCCGCATTCTCGACCGCATTGTGGGCTATAAGCTCTCTCCGCTCTTGTGGAAGAAGGTAAAGACCGGCCTGTCGGCCGGGCGCGTGCAGTCGGTTGCCGCGCGCATGGTCGTCGACCGTGAGGAGGAGATCAAGGCCTTCCAGCCCACCGAGTACTGGCTGCTCGACGCCGTGCTGCGCCGCGGGGACGAGGGCGGCTTTACGGCGCGCTACTACGGCAGCGACGGCAAGAAGAAGGAGCTCCATGCTAAGGACGAGGTCGATGCCGTGATCGCCGATACGAAGGATCAGCCCTTCACCGTCGATTCGGTCAAGCGCGGTGAAAAGCAGCGCAGCCCCGCACCCCCTTTTATCACATCCACCTTGCAGCAGGAGGCCTCGCGGCGGCTGAACATGACCCCGCGCCGCACGATGTCGATCGCCCAGCAACTCTATGAGGGCGTGGAGATCACGGGCCGCGGCAGTATCGGTTTGATCAGCTATATGCGTACCGACTCGCTGCGCCTCTCGGACGAGGCACTGTCGGCCGCCCGCGGCTTTATCATCGAGCACTACGGCAAGGAATACTATTACGGCTCGCCGCGCCACTACAAGACCAAGGCCGGCGCCCAGGACGCGCACGAGGCCATCCGCCCCACCGACGTAAACCTGACGCCGGAGCTTGTGCGTAAAGATCTGACACAGGAGCAGTACCGGCTCTACCGCCTGATCTGGGGTCGCTTTACGGCCTGCCAGATGGCCAACGCCCGTTACGACAACGTGGCTGTTGAGGTCACGGCCAACCGCCACGCGTTCCGCGCCACCTATTCCGAACTGAAATTTGCCGGCTACACCGCGGTGTACGAGGAGGCCAGGGACGAGGAGTCGAGCGAGCTGCAGAACCCGCTGCCTTCGCTGAGCGAGGGCGAGACACTTTCGCTCGAGAAGATGAACAGCGAGCAGCAATTCACGCAGCCCCCGGCCCGCTATACCGAGGCGACATTGATCCGCGCGATGGAGGAGAAGGGCATTGGCCGCCCCTCAACCTATGCGCCGACGATCACGACGATCATCTCGCACGACTATGTCATCAAGGAGGGGCGCTATCTGCGTCCGACGCCGTTGGGCGAGGTCGTGACGAAGCTGATGGAAGATCATTTTGCCGATATCGTGGATCTGAAGTTCACCAACCACATGGAGTCGGAGCTCGACGAGGTTGAGAGCGGCAAAATCGCCTGGCGCCAGGTTCTCAGCGACTTTTACGGAAACTTTGACAGGGAGATGAAGGCCGCCGAGGAGAGTCTCGACGGGGTGCGTATCAAGGTTCCCGATGTGCTCAGCGACGAGTACTGCGAGGTCTGCGGCCGCCAGATGGTCGTGAAAAAGGGCCGCTTTGGCTATTTTCTGGCCTGTCCAGGTTTCCCGGAGTGTACGTTTACCAAGCCCATCGTGGTCGAGCTGCCCGGCAAATGCCCCAAGTGCGGCGGCCGCATCCTCAAACGGACATCGAAGAAGGGGTATGTGTTTTACGCCTGCGAACGCGGTACAGACTGCGGCTTTATCACCTGGGATGTCCCGACCAAGGACTTCTGCCCGGTCTGCGGAAAGACGCTGTTCAAGCGCAGCGGCCGCGGCCCGCTGAAATCCTTCTGCATCAACGAGGCCTGCCCGAGCTTTGTTCCGGAGGAGCAGCGGCACTATAAGAAAAAGACGCCAGAGGAAAAGGCCGAGACCGAGGCGAAGAAGGCCGCCAAGGCTGCCGAAAAGACGGCAGCGACAAGCAAAACTGCCGCAAAAAAGACAACAAAGGCCGCGTCTGCAAAGACAAAGACAGCGGCGAAGACCAAAACCGCGGCAAAGAGTACGACTGCGGCCGCCAAGTCTTCGCGCAGCACCAAAAAGAAGACCGAGACGGGAGACAAGGCATGAGAGAAGTGACTGTTCTGGGTGCCGGTCTCGCCGGCAGCGAGGCCGCCTGGCAGCTTGCCAACCGCGGCATTGAGGTGCGCCTGGTCGAGATGAAGCCGACGAAAAAGACACCGGCCCACCGCAGCGCCGACTTTGCCGAGCTTGTCTGCTCCAACTCGCTGCGCTCTGACGAGTTGACAAACGCGGTCGGCCTGTTGAAGGCCGAGCTGCGAAAGCTCAACTCGCTGATCATGAAGAGCGCCGACAAAAACCGTGTGGCGGCCGGCGGCGCGCTGGCTGTCGACCGCTATGGCTTTGCCCATGACATTACCGAGGCGCTGAAAGCACACCCGAGGATCACGGTCATAGAGGCCGAGGCCGACGCGATTCCCGAGGGCGACGTCATTGTCGCGACCGGGCCGCTATCGAGCGACGCGATCGCCGAGCGGATCGCCGAGCTCTGCCCTGACAGCGACCTGCACTTCTACGACGCGGTCGCGCCGATCGTCACGCTCGAGAGCGTGGATATGGACAGCGCCTTCTTTGCCTCCCGTTACGACAAGGGGACGGCGGATTATGTAAACTGCCCGATGGATAAGGACGAGTATCTCGCCTTTGTCCGCGAGCTCGTGACCGCGAAGGAGGCCGAGATCCACGGCTTTGACGACGGCGGCGTGTTCGAGGGCTGTATGCCCGTCGAGGTCATGGCGCGCCGCGGCGTCGATACGCTGCGCTACGGCCCCTTGAAGCCCGTCGGTCTGAAGGATCCCCGTACAGGGAGAGAAAACTACGCCGTTGTACAGTTGCGGCGCGATAACGCCGAGGGCACGCTTTACAATCTGGTCGGCTTCCAGACGCACCTGACCTGGGGCGAGCAAAAGCGCGTGTTCTCAATGATCCCGGCGCTGAAAAACGCCGAGTTTGTCCGCTACGGTGTCATGCACCGCAATACATTTCTGAATTCCCCGAAGCTCTTAGACCGCCACTACGCGCTGCGGAGCGAGCCGCGCATCCGCTTTGCCGGACAGATGACCGGCGTGGAGGGCTATGTCGAATCGGCCGCGAGCGGGATGCTCACGGGCATCGAGACGGCCGCTGCCGTACTCGGTCTGCCCTTTGTCGATTTCCCGCAGGAGACGGCGATCGGCGCGCTGAGCCTGTACATCTCGGGCGGCAGTGTGGGGGATTTCCAACCGATGAATATCAATTTCGGCATCATTACGCCGCTCGATCACCGTGTCAAGGGCAAGCGCAATAAGAACGCCGCGATCTCTGAGCGCTCGCTGGCCGTCATCGATACGCTGATCACAGAAAGAGAGGTTTTACAGCTGTGAGGATCATCATTGACGCCATGGGCGGCGATAACGCCCCCGGCGAAATTGTCAAGGGAGCAGTCCGCGCCCGGCGCGAGCTGGGCGTCGACATTACGCTGGTCGGGCGCGAGGACGATGTTCGCGCGTGTCTCGCCGCTGAGAACTGTGACGATATTGATATCGTAAACGCCACCGAGGTTATCACCATGGAGGACGATCCCAGCACGGCCACACGCCGCAAGAAGGACGCCTCGATGACCGTGGCGCTCAACCTCCTGCGCGACGGAAAGGGCGACGCCATGGTCTCGGCCGGCAGCACCGGCGCGCTGCTGACCGGCGCCACGCTGATCGTCAAGCGCATCCGCGGCATCCGCCGCGCGGCACTGGCCCCGGTGCTCCCGGCCGGCGAGCACGGCGTGCTGCTGATTGACTGCGGCGCCAATGTCGAGTGCTCGAGCGAGTACCTGCTGCAGTTTGCGTACATGGGCTCGTTTTACGCCAAAACTGTCATGGGCGTCGAGAAGCCCCGGGTCGGCCTGGTCAACGTTGGCACCGAGGACACCAAGGGCGGCGCCATGCAGCACGAGACCTTTGCCTTGCTGAAAAAGGCGAGCGAGGAGGGCCGCATCCACTTTGTCGGCAATATCGAGGGCAGCGACGTCTTCGGCGGGAAGGTCGAGGTCGCGGTCTGCGACGGCTTTACCGGCAATGTGCTCCTGAAGGGCTGCGAGGGTGTGATCAAATTCATGATGCGCGAGCTCAAGGGTGTGTTTTACAAGAGTACAGTGAATAAGCTGGCGGCGCTCGTGCTGAAGAAGGACTTCACGGCCATGAAGGACACGCTGGATGTCAACAAGGTCGGCGGGACGGCGCTGCTCGGCATTTCAAAGCCCGTGTGCAAGGCCCACGGCTCGTCCAATGCCGAGAGCCTGTTTGCCACGGTGCGCCAGGCCAAATATGTAGTCGAGAGCAACATCATCGGCCAGATCAAAGACAATATCGACTATATGAGGATCGGAAGCAGCGGCGATGCAGAAGCTTGAGGAAAAAATTGGATATCGTTTTACAGATAAAAACTTGTTGCTGACAGCCCTGACCCACAGCTCCTATGCCAACGAGCACAGTGCCTGGGGCTGCGAGAGCTACGAGCGGCTCGAGTTCCTCGGCGACTCGATCCTCGGCGCGGTCACGGCAAACTATCTCTTTCGGCATGAGCCGCGCCTTCCCGAGGGTCGCATGACCCGCCTGCGCGCCGAGCTCGTCTGTGAGACGGCGCTGCATAAGGTGGCGCTCTCGCTGGGCCTTGGCAGCTATATGCGCCTCGGCAGGGGGGAGGAGAACACCGGAGGCCGGGAACGCGCATCGATCCTCGCCGACATGGTCGAGTCGATCATCGCCGCGCTCTATCTCGACAGCGGCATCGACGAGGCCCGCCGCTTTGTGATGGAAAAGGTTCTCGCGGATGTCGTCATCACCGAGGATCACCGCTCCGCCGATTACAAGACCGAGCTGCAGGAGCTTGTGCAGCAGCGGCCGAGCCGGCACATCAGCTATGAGCTTGTGGACGAGTCCGGCCCGGATCACGACAAGCGCTTCGTCTTTACGGTCAGCATCGACGGCACCGTCGCCGGCAAGGGCGAAGGCCGCACCAAAAAAGAGGCCGAGCAGATGGCCGCCCGCATGGCGCTCGAGGCGCTGCGGCGATGAGCGCGCGCGAATCGATCCTGCCGCTGTTCGTGCCGCACTGGGGCTGCCCCTGGCACTGTGTGTTCTGCAACCAGAACCGCATTTCCGGGGCGGAGCACACGGCGACGGCGGCGGACATTGACAAAATCATAGAGGAGGCAGCCGCTTTGCCCCGCCACGGCGCAGAGCGGCAATTGGCGTTTTATGGCGGCAGCTTTACCGCTATCCCGGTGCAGCAGCAGGAGACGCTGCTTGCCGCCGCCAGAGCACAGATCGACGCGGGGGCGATCGATTCAATCCGCCTCTCCACGCGGCCCGATGCGATCGACGAGACTGTACTCGAGCGCCTGAGGCGCTATGGGGTTGAGACTGTCGAGCTCGGCGCGCAGAGTATGGATGACGAGGTGCTGCTCCTATCCGGCCGCGGCCACACGGCCGCACAGGTCGAGAACGCCTCACGGCAGGTAAAGGCGGCGGGCTTTCAGCTGATTTTGCAGATGATGACCGGCCTGCCCGGCGCAGATGACGAAACCGATATTGAGACGGCCCGACGGCTGATCGCGCTGCGGCCCGACGGTGTGCGCATCTACCCGACCGTCATTGTGCGGGATACCGCACTCTATGAGCTCTGGCGGCGAGGAGAGTATCGCGAACACACAGTGGAGGATGCGGTGCGCGTCTGCGCGCAGATCGTGCCTCTCTTCGACGCCGCAGGGATCCCGGTTATCCGCCTCGGTCTCAACCCGACAGAGGAGTTGTCCGCCGGTGCGGCCGTCGCGGGGGCTTATCACCCGGCGCTTGGCGAGCTGGTGCGCAGCCGCATGCTGCTTGAGCAGGCGCGTCTGCTGCTGCAAGGCGTGGAGAAGGGCAGCGCGGTCACGCTGTCTGTTCCATCCGCCCTGCTCTCGCAGATGATTGGCCAGCACCGCCGGAATTTGGAGCAGCTGATGCGTGAATTTTCCCTCTCCGACCTCCGCGTGCGCCCCAACAGCGGGAAAAACGGAGAAATCCGCGTGCTTTCCGTCAAATACATATCCAGTGACAGACGGATGTGTTAAGAAGCAGTCAAATACCAAAATGAGGCGGTTGAGGACAAGTTGGACAATTCGGCGCACATTCTGATGGAGGGCAACAGGCAGCGCATCAAGTATCTGCCTGAGAAGCCGAAATACACGCTGGCCGTAAAGCAGCGAGAAAAGAGGAATCGTAAAGCTATGAAAGGAATCATCATACGGAAAAGTCTGGCAGCCCATTGCCTTGCCCTGCTGCTGGGGCTGCTTATGTGCTGTCCCTCTGCCTGGGCGGAGGGCGCAGAGGCGGGCCGATATGCCTACGAGCATGATCCCCGTGAAAACCCTGTGGCTATGCGGGATATCGTGGAAAACCCGGAGGCGGTCTACGGTTTTTCTCCCAGCACGGCGGAGGAATCCACGCTGAAAGAATTTGCGGATGCTATCGACTGGACGGATGCCGGGCAGGTGGCCGCCGCCCGTGCACAGCGGCAGGCGTATCATGACAGCATGGAAGAACTCTACGACATGATTGTCTCCATGGTGTCTGAGGGGCAGGAGATCGAGACCATCGCCCGCGCAGTCAGCCAGCGGCGTAACGAGCTGCGGCTGGAGGCCTACGCGGACGATCCGGAAGAACTGGATCTCGTGAAAAAACGGAATCTGGAGACCTACGGAAATGAATATGGACCGACACAGGATGCGCTGTATGAAAAATACGGCTCTTGGGAGACTGTACTGCTCAAGGCGCTGGGAACCAATCCGGGCATGGACGCCTGTCTGGGATTCTACGACGAATATTATGATCTGTACGAGATAGAGGATGCCGCGGAGAGCGAAGTGAATATCTCCGACAATTATACCCTCGAGCAGGTGGTTGTCCTGAGCCGCCACAATCTGCGTGCGCCCCTGGCCAGCAATGGCTCGGTGCCCAATGAGCTGACGCCCCATTCCTGGATCGAGTGGTCGGCACCCTCCAGCGAGCTGACGCTGCTCGGCGGCCTCGAGGAGACCAGCATGGGCCAGTATTTCCGCAAGTGGCTGGCCAGCGAGGAACTGATCCCCGAGAACAGCATCCCGACGGAGGGAGAAGTGCGCTTCAACGCCCGCGACAAGCAGCGCTGCCGTGCTACTGCCCGCTATTTCGCAGCGGGCATGCTTCCGCTGGCGGACATCGAGGTGGAGTACCCCGGAGACGCTAAGGGAACCGAAGACTTCATGCAGCCCATCCTGCACTTCTACAGCGAGGATTACGCCGCCGACGCCACCGCGCAGGTGGCCTCCATGGGCGGCGAAGCGGGCTTTGACGGTCTCGCCGATCAAACGCGGGATGCCATCCGCCTGATCATGGACACCGTCGATATGCAGGAGAGTGAAGCATATAAAAGCGGAAAATACGGTGATCTGCTGACGGACAGCTTCGGATACATCATGGAAGCCGACAAGGAGCCCGATCTTGCCGGGGCGATCAAGCCGGCGTACCAGGTGGCGGACGCGCTGATTCTGCAATACTATGAAGAGCCGGACGCCCTCAGGGCCGCTTTCGGCCACGAGCTGACGGACGAGGACTGGGCGACGCTGGGCGCCTTCATGACGACGTGCCTGGAGATGAAGCACGGCGCGCCGCTGGTGGCCGCCAACATCACGAATCCCTTGCTCCGCGAGCTGAAGGCTGAACTGCAAAACGAGCAGCGCAAGTTCAGCTTCTTCTGTGCCCACGACTGCACCGTGCTTGGCACCCTCTCCGCCCTCGGCGCGGAGGATTTTTCCCTGCCGGACAGCATCGAGACCAAGACGCCGGTCGGTGTGAAGCTGCTGTTCGAGCGCTGGCGCGACGCGGAGGGCAAGGCCTGGTACCGCGTCAGTTTGCTCTATCGCAGCACCGAGCAAATCCGCAGCGGCGAGATGCTGACGATGGACAACCCGCCCCTGCGCTATGACCTGCGTTTTGACGGCGTCGGAACCAACACGGACGGTCTGATCGCCGAGGACGATCTCATTGACCTGTTCGATCGGAGCATCGACGTGTTGGCCGACCTGGAGGACACATATTCATCCGGGGCTGAGACTGCGGAGGAACTGGGCGCTGCGGCCTGACGATACACAACACATCTTCGATTCGTTTTTATTTCGGTGTCCTGAGGCAATTTCAAATCACAGAAAAGAACAGAAAAAAGCATAAGGCCCATCCGGTGGTCGAACGCCATCGGATGGGCCTGTTGCGGTGCGCCCGGCGAGCGCACGCTCTAAGTAAACGCTGATTAATACGCCTTCGGCGCCTGACGGCAAATCATTTGCCAGCTCTGCGTTATAAAAACTTGAAATACACAATACGACTCGCT
>CACXDT010000272.1 GCA_902766405.1 Oscillospiraceae bacterium | reverse complement strand
CGTCTCCAGCTGACGCACGTTGTGCGTCAGCTGCGGGCTATTGCCCGCTTACGTCCGCCAACGGCGGACGTGGAGACAAAGTTATAGAAAAAAACCAAGGGGGAGACGATATGACAAATGAAGAATACCGGCAGTATGCCGAGCGACATGCGCCGCGCTCGCCGGTGGGGAAAAATATGCTGTGGGCCTTTCTGATCGGCGGCGCGATCTGCTGCCTGGGACAGATGCTTTTTCAGCTCTATCGCGGCCTCGGACTTGAAGAGGAGAGCGCCGCGGCCTGGGAGTCGATCACGCTGGTCGCGCTGGGCGCCGCGGCCACAGCGCTGGGACTCTACGATAAGCTGGCCAAGCGCGCCGGGGCCGGCACGCTCGTGCCGATCACGGGCTTTGCCAACTCCGTGGTTGCGCCGGCGCTCGAATTCAAAACCGAGGGCTTCATCACCGGCACGGCCGCGAAAATGTTCATCATCTCGGGCCCGGTGATCGTCTACGGGATCGGCGCCAGCATCGTGTACGGACTGATTCTGTGCCTGATCGGATAAAAGGAATACTTGCGCTCTCGCCGTCCGTGGGATATAATATGAAATCATTTTTCCACGGACAACAGCGAGGTGCGGTTTTCTTGGTACGGGCATTGATCCATATCCACGGCATTGTGCAGGGCGTGGGCTTCCGTCCCTTCATCCACAAGCAGGTGAGGGACGCCGGTCTCACCGGCACAATCAAAAATACATCCTCCGGCGTCGAGCTGGAATTAGAGGGCGAGCGGGAGACGCTCGAGCGTTTCGTCAAGGAGCTGCCCGACCGCGCGCCGGTGCTGGCCGTGATCGAGCACATAGAAGCTGAATACTTCGATGAGCTGCGGCATTTTAGCGATTTTCGCATCCTTCAGAGCCGGACCGAGAGCGTACGCAATACGCTGATCTCGCCGGATATCGCCCTGTGCGACGACTGCCGCCGCGAGCTGCTGAGCCCGACAGACCGGCGCTACCGCTATCCCTTCATCAATTGCACGAACTGCGGGCCGCGCTTTACGATCATCAGGGACGTGCCCTACGACCGGCCGCTCACGAGCATGGGGAAGTTCCCGATGTGCCCCGACTGTGACCGGGAGTACCGCGACATCGAGGACCGGCGCTACCACGCCCAACCAGACTGCTGCCCGGTCTGCGGGCCGCAGGTGTTCTATCTGGACGCAAACGGCGTCCGCCAGCAGGGCGACGCGATCGCGCTCGCCCGCGCGGCCATCCGCGAGGGAAAAATCGTCGCGGTCAAGGGGCTCGGCGGGATGCACCTGGCCTGCCGCTGCGACGATCCGGCCATCGTCCGGCGGCTGCGGCACAACAAGCAGCGCGACGAAAAGCCCTTTGCCATCATGTGCCGGGACGCCGAGGCGGCGCGGCAGCTCTGCTTTGTCTCGCCGGAGGAGGAGAAGATCCTCAACGGCCACCGCAAGCCCATTGTGCTGCTGCGCAAGCGGCACGAGGGGCTCGAGCACCTCAGTGAAAACGGCTTTGTCGGCATCATGCTGCCGTATACGCCGCTGCATGTGCTGCTCTTCGGTGACGATTTCGACGCGCTGGTCATGACCAGCGCGAATCTCTCCGACACGCCCATTATGTACCAAAATGACGAGGCGGTCGAGAAGCTGCGCGGTATTGCCGAGGGCTATCTCCTGCACAACCGCGACATTCAGACCCGCTGCGACGACTCGCTGTGCTGGGTGCTGGACGGCCGGGAATATTTTGCCCGCCGCAGCCGCGGCTATGTGCCCTTTCCGGTACAGATGAACAGGGTACAGCATAGAATCCTGGCCTGCGGGGCCGAGCAGAAGGCGAGCTTCTGCCTCTCCAAGCCCGGCTACGCCTTCCCGAGCCAGCATATCGGCGATCTGAAAAATATGGAGACCTACGAGCACTACAGCGCGCAGATCGCCCACTTTGAGCGCCTCTTTGACATTACGCCCGAGCTGCTGGTCTGTGATCGGCACCCGGACTACTTATCGACGGCTTACGCCGAGGAGCGGGGCTTGCCGCTTCTCCGGGTGCAGCACCACCACGCCCATATCGCCGCCTGCATGGCGGACAACGGTCTCAATGAAAAGGTCATCGGTCTCGCCTGGGACGGTACCGGCTGGGGCGACGACGGCAGCAGCTGGGGCGGCGAGTGCCTGCTCGCCGATTACCGCGGCTTCGAGCGCGTCGGCTCGCTGCGGCTGATCGCGCTGATCGGCGGCGACCGGGCCGTCCGGGAGATCGACCGTGTGGCCTTTGCGCTGCTGCATGAGGCGGGCTGCGACACCTCCGTGATCCCCAACGCCGCACAGTATGAACGGCAGTTTTCGGCTGGGCTCAACTGCCCTATGTCCTCGGGCATGGGCCGCCTGTTCGACGGTGTGGCCGCGATCCTCGGCATCAAGACCCTGGCCAGTTACGAGGGTCAGGGCGCCGTCCTGCTCGAGAGTGTTGCCCGGGACACCGAGCGGAGTTATCCGCTCGCCTTTGAGGGGCTGCGCTTTGACTGGCGGCCGATGGTGCGCGCGATGGTCTCGGATCTTGCCCGCGGCGTGGCCGTCGGCGAGATCGCCGGGGCCTTCCATAACACGCTCTGTGCGCTCGCGCTCGAGCAGTGCCGCCGCGCCCGCGACAGCAGCGGTATCAACGCGGTCTGCCTCTCCGGCGGCAGCTTTCAGAACATGCGATTGATGCATGCGCTCCCGCCGCTCCTTGAACGCGAGGGCTTCCGGGTCTATCACCACCGCCGCGTCTCGACCAACGACGAGGGCCTGAGTCTCGGCCAGCTGATGATCGGCGAGGTTTTTTTAGCCGATTCAATAGGCAAAAAGGATTGTGAAAAAAGTCCAGTATTGCCGTAGGGGCGGCAATCTGCCGCCCGCGCGGTACAATTTATAATGTTTATAAATATGTTGGGCAATTTTGCAAAATAATGCGAATTTGCCCAACGTTTTATGTGAAATATACATTTCCTCGCGCGGGCGGCTAACTGCGTGCCCTGCGGGTATAGCCGCCCCTACGATAGGAACCGCGATATCAGACTTGTTGGACAATTACTTTTTGCAAGAAAAGGATTGAAACAACAAATAATGGCGTGGACAATTGCTGTCATTCCAGCTGAATTGGTACAAATGACGAAATTGTATTATGCCTTGCACTTTTGGCGCGGTTCGGATATAATCAGTGTCGAATGACAGGATTACTGCGCCCATTTTTGCCCTTCCAGCGGGCGCGGCCCAAAATAAATGACAGGGTGAGGTCATACGCGCTTATGTGTCTGGCTGTTCCTTTGAAAATTATTGAACTCAACGGCAAAGAGGCCGTGGGCGAGTCGTTGGGGCTGCGCCGTCGGATGCGTGTGGATTTTATCGACAAGCCCCGGATCGGCGACTATGTGATCGTCCACGCGGGCTTTGCCATCGAGCGGCTCTCCGAACGGCAGGCGCTCGAGGATATCTCGGCCTGGGAGGACGTGCAAAATGCCCTCTGAGGTGCTGGAAAAGCTCCGCGCCCTCGGCCCGATGCACGTAAAACTCATGGAGGTCTGCGGCACACACACGATGGAGATCGCGAAGGCCGGCATCCGCTCGCTTCTGCCCGAGGGCGTCGAGCTCTTGAGCGGGCCCGGCTGCCCGGTGTGTGTCACCCCGGCCGAGGTCATCGACACGGTGCTTGCCCTCGCCATGGAAAAGGATATGCTCCTGACGAGCTATGGCGATATGATCCGCGTCCCCGGCAGCCGCCCCGGCGACAGCCTGCAGCGGCGCAGGGCGCTCGGCGCCGACGTGCGTGTGGTCTATTCGCCGATCGACGCGATCGAGCTCGCCGAGCGGTATCCCGAAAAACAGGTTGTGTTTCTGGGCGTCGGCTTTGAGACGACAGCCCCCGGCACTGCGGCCGCCGTGCTGACAGCGCGCGAGCGGGGCTTGAAGAACTTCACGGTCTGGTCCATGCTGAAAACCGTCGAACCCGCGCTGCGCGCCCTGCTTAAGCTGCCGGATTTTCAAATCGACGGCTTTCTCTGTCCCGGCCATGTGGCGACGGTCATCGGCGCCGAGGGCTTCCGCTTTCTGCCCGGGGAGTTCGGTCTCCCCGCCGTCGTCGGCGGCTTTGAGGCCGAGGAGATTTTAACCGCTGTGTACTGGCTGCTCCGCCAGCTCAGGGACGGGGAGCCCCGGCTGCAAAACGCCTACCCGCGCGCCGTCGCGCCGCGGGGAAATCCGCTTGCGCAGCAGGTGATGGCGCAGTGCTTCACGCCGCGCTACGATCGGTGGCGCGGTCTCGGCGAGATCGAGAACAGCGGTCTCGGCCTGCGCTCTGAATTTGCCGACTTTGACGCCGAGCGGCGCTTCCCGATCACGGTCGGCAGTGAGACGGCCCCGACGGCCTGCCGCTGCGGCGAGGTGATCTGCGGCCGCATCCGTCCGCAGGAATGCCCGCTCTTCGGTGTACGCTGCACCCCCGAGGACCCAGTGGGCCCCTGCATGGTCAGCAGCGAAGGCGCCTGCGCCGCGGCGGAAAAATACCAGGAGATATGACATGGATGATATCATCACCCTTGATTACGGCAGCGGGGGGAAGAAGACCGCGCGGCTGATTCAGGAGACGATCCTCCCGCGGCTGGACAACCCCGCCCTGCGCGTACTGGGGGACGGGGCCATTGTGCCGCTTGAAGGGCCGCTCTGCTTTTCCACCGACAGCTTTGTGGTCTCGCCGTTGTTTTTCCCCGGCGGCGATATCGGAAAGCTCGCGGTCTGCGGCACGGTCAACGACGTGGCCATGTGCGGCGGCGAGCCGAAATACCTGAGTTGCTCCTTTATTATTGAGGAGGGACTGCCGCTGGAAACGCTCGAGCGCGTGCTCGATTCGATGCACCGCACCTGCGAGAGCGCCGGTGTCCGGATCGTCACCGGCGATACCAAGGTTGTCGAGCGCGGCCGCGGCGATCAACTGTATATCAACACCGCGGGCATCGGCACGCTGCGCTATCCGGGACTGAGTCCCGCGGCCATTCGTCCGGGCGACGCGGTGCTGCTCTCGGGCACAATGGGTGACCACGGCACGGCCGTGATGCTTGCGCGCAGCGCGATGGCCGAGAGCAATATCATCTCGGACTGTGCGCCGCTGAACCGCCTGGTCGAGCGCATGATGGTGATCGGCGCTGCGGTGCGCGTTCTGCGCGACCCGACGCGCGGCGGTGTCGCCACGACGCTCAATGAGTTTATCGAGGGCACCGGTTTTGGCATCGAGCTTGAAGAAGACGCGCTTCCGGTCACGCCGGCGGTGCGCGCGGCCTGCGACATGCTCGGGCTCGATCCGCTCTACTGCGCCAACGAGGGGAAGCTCCTCTGCGTGGTCGCCCCGGAGGACGCCGCGCGCGTGCTCGAGGCGATGCACAGCACCGAAGAGGGCAAAAACGCCGTGCAGATCGGTACGGTGAGCTCCCGTTTCCCCGGAAAGCTGACTTTACAGACACCGCTCGGCGGCCGGAGAATTCTTCAAAAGCTCGCCGGTGCCCAGCTGCCAAGAATATGCTGATCCTGGCTCGCCCCAGCGCTTGCGCGAGGGGAGAGCTGGCGCGCAGCGCCTGAGAGGGGCAGAAGAGACAAAACCGATACTGACAAACAGGAAATACACTTTTGATATCTATTGAGAGGTGATAGTATGCAGGATTACAAAATCACGGAGATCACCAGGGATGAGGTCGTTCCGCTGGCCGAGCGCATGCACAAGGCCGGCATCTTTCTGGTGATGATCCACGGCTTCCGTGACAGGGAGGGGAAGATGGTCGTCTCCTATGACTACGCTGTGGACCCCGCCATCGAGGCCTACCAGGTCATCGGGGAGGAGAGCCTGCCCTCGATCGGTGATCTTTACGACACAGCGGCCACCTGGGCCGAGCGCGAGCTCAACGAGCTCTACGGTGTGCGCTTTGAGGGCCTTGACCTCTCGCAGCGGCTCTTCCTGCCGGAGGATCTGCTGGAGACCGAGGGCAAGGGCCAGATCATGGTCACGCCGCTCAGGGAGCTGGTCAGCAACATGGAAGCAAAGGAGATAGGTAAGGTATGAGCTATGTACTGCCCATCGGGCCCTACCACCCCTCGCTGGAGGAGCCGATCCACGCCAAGCTCTACACCGAGGGGGAGATGATCCGTGACGCCGAGGTCTTTGTCGGCTACAACCACCGCGGCATTGAAAAGCTCTGCACCGAGCGCAACGCCATCCAGACCCTGGTGCTGGTCGAGCGCGTGTGCGGCATCTGCTCGCACTCCCACGCCTTCACCTATGCCATGTGCGTCGAGGATATCAACAAGATCGAGGTGCCCAAACGCGGCGACTACATCCGCGTCATCACCGCCGAGCTCGAGCGGCTGCACTCCCATCTGCTGTGGATGGGCATCG
>CACXDT010000271.1 GCA_902766405.1 Oscillospiraceae bacterium | reverse complement strand
TTTGTGCCTTGATCTGACGAAGATTTCCTCGTCAGCTGCTCTCGCCGCATTTAATCATCGTTTACTCAAGGAGAGCCAATGCCCGAATACCCGATCTTAGAAAACAAGCTGTTTCTGTATCTGACGGAGTTTTTCTCCGGCGTGTCTGTCATGGCCGTGGAGCTCGGGGCCAGCCGTCTCTTGGCGCCGTATTTCTCCTCGAGTCAGATCGTCTGGACCATCATCATCGGTACCATCATGATCGCCATGGCGCTCGGCAACCTCTACGGCGGGCGCGCCGCGGACAAAAACCCCGACCCGGCGCGGCTCTACCGCCGTATTCTGATCGCGGCCGTGTGGATCGCCGCGATCCCTGTCGTCGGGAAATATGTGATCCTCGGTGTCTCGGGGCTGCTGATCGTCACCGTCAGCACGAATTTTCTGATCCTTGCGGCCTTTGTCAGCTGCATGGCCGTCTTTGTCTATCCGCTGTTCCTGCTGGGCACGGTCACGCCCTGTCTCGTCAAGGCGACCGTAGAAAGTCTGGACGACAGCGGGCGCACGGTGGGGCGGCTCGGCGCCTGCAACACGGTTGGCAGCATTCTTGGCACCTTTCTGCCGACCTTTGTCACGATCCCGACGGTCGGCACCTCGGTGACCTTTCTGATCTTCGGCGGGATACTGTTCGTAATCGCGCTGGTCTTTTTCCTCTCATCGCACAAGGGCTTTCGCACCGTCGTGATCGGCGCGGTGCTGTTTCTGCTGTGCGTGCTCTTCGGCCGCAGCAAAGCCTTCGCGTTCTGGGAGAATGATCTCGCCTACGAGGGCGAATCGGTGTACAACTATCTCCAGGTCAGGGAGGACGACGAGCGCGTCATCCTGTCGACCAATGTGCTCTTCGGCGTCCAGAGCGTGACCGTCAAGGACGGCTCGCTGACCGGGCTCTACTACGACTACGCCCTGGCCGCGCCGGTAATGTGCGGCAAGAGGGAGCCGCTCTCGGTGCTGGTGCTGGGCAACGGGACCGGAACCTTTGCGCGGCAGTGCCGCCGCTACTTCCCCGACTGCCGCGTCGAGGGCGTCGAGATCGACGCGCGGATCACGGCGCTCGCCGGCGCCTATTTCGACATGCCCGCCGAGATCGCGGTCACGGAATACGACGGCCGCGCCTTCCTCGCGGCTATCGACACGAAATACGATGTGATCCTGGTGGACGCCTATCAGGATATCACGATCCCCTTCCAGATGTCCTCGGTCGAGTTTTTCACGCTGGTACGCGAGCATCTCACCGACGGCGGGGTGATGGTCGTGAACATGAATATGCACGCCGACGGCGCGGACAGCATCAACGCCTGTCTCTGCGATACGATCGCGTCGGTCTTCCCCGTGTGCCTGACCGCCGATGTCCCCTATTCGACCAACCGCGAGCTCTTTGCGGCCGCGGACAGCGATCTCGCCGCTCGGCTTGCCGACGGCATCGCCCGCCTGCCCGAGGGCGCGCTGAAAAACCTGATGGGCCGTGTGCTGCCAAGTCTCACGCCGGTGTCCGCCGGCGGACACATCCTTACGGACGACCGCGCCCCGGTCGAGCTGCTCGGCATGCGCGCGATCGACGGTCTGATCGAGCGCGAGCTCGGCTATTACAGGGATATCTTCCGCCGCGGCGGAATCCGGGGGATTCTCGACGAGATTGCTTGATCCTCTCTGAAAAGCTATATCTTCTTTCGGGTATCAGCAGTTAATCCATGTGCCGTTCTCAATCACGTTGGTTGAAAAAGGTTCTGTTTTTGTTCAATTGCCGACAAAGCACAGGAAAGGAGTGTTCGGACTGTGACAAAACCCTACTCAATTGATGAGATACAGCATATTGTTTCTCCCATTGCCAGGGAACACGGCGTATCCAGTGTGGCGCTCTTCGGCTCTTATGCAGCAGGAAAAGCGACGGCGAGCAGCGATGTGGATCTGAAAATTGAAAAGGGACGGCTGCGTTCCCTGTTTCAGCTCTGTGCTCTCCGGCTTGCCCTGGAGGATGCCTTAGAGCTCCCTGTTGATCTGGTAACCAGTGAATCCAGCGACAAAGAATTTTTATCGAGCATAACGAAAGATGAGGTGGTGCTCTATCGAGAAGCGTGATCGGATCCTCCTTGGCAAAGTCGTCAGCTATTGCGACCGGATCGCCGCTAATCTTGCAAGATTTCAGTACAGCTTTGAAGCATTTCAGCAGGACGTTCTTTTTCAGGACGCATGCTGTATGTGCATCGTTCAAATCGGTGAATTTGTCGGACAGTTATCAGATGAGGTTAAAGCACAGAATCCCTCTGTTCCATGGCGAATCATCAAAGATACAAGGAACTTTTACGTTCATGCCTACGGTTCTGTGGATATTCCCTCTGTGTGGGAGACGCTTCAGCGGGATATTCCCGCGTTAAAGGCCTCCTGTGAAAGGATTCTGAAATCGTAATAGGAATTATGGATTAGCGTATTTATGATTCAATCAGCCCGGAACGAGCTCGTTCCGGGCTGATTGATTGATTTCGGTTGAAAAGGGTTTATCCCCTATGATCATACCGCCTCAGCTTTTCGTTCAGCTTGCTGTAGATCCGTTTGACAAACCACGGCTCGCTCGACGCCTTCAGCGCCCCGTCCAGCGTAAACCAGCGCACACCGGTATTCTCCTCCTCGGCGATGTGAAGCTCGTCGCTGTCGTCGGCCTCGAGCAGATAGGTCACGTTGAGATGCAGATGGCTTGAAACGTACTCTCCGTGTTTTTCATGGCCGTCGACCGTCAGCACCTCGAGAGAGAAGATATCGGGGCTCACGGCGCGGACATGCCGCACGCCGGTCTCCTCCCGCAGCTCGCGCAGCGCCACCGAGAGCAGATCCTCCTCCCCATCGGCGTGGCCGCCGGTCCAGGACCAGGAATCGTAGATCTTGTGGTACACCATCAGCACCCGATCGCGCTTTGGATTCACGACCCAGGCCGAGGCCGTCATATGGGCGACACGGTTCGTGCGCAGGAAGGCGTCCTTGTTATTCTCAAGGAAATCGAGAATCAGCGCCTTATCGCGCTCCTCCTGCTCGTTAAAAGGCTCATAGGCCAAAATCGAATTATGTAAACTCATGATGTGTCAACCTACAGTTTTCAGATAGGCCGCCACGTCAAAGGGCCGTACCTTCTCATCCCTGCGCAGATACAGCGGGTGGTGGGGGTGCCCCTTTTTCGACACCGGCCCGGCACACAGCCAGCGGGCGCCGTGGCGCTCGCCAATTTCGACCATATCGCGCACACAGTCCGGCAGATAGGGCCGCTTCTCAATGATCGCGCCCCAGGCGGCCCAGACGGCCGGCTGAACGCCCTCCCCCACCTGGGAGAGGACATATGCGAAGGCCCGCATATTCTCGCGGTGGAGGTCTGCGTTGCAGCAGCGGTCCATGTCGTCCGGCCGTGTGGCGCGCTGGGCATAGACGTTGAACATGATCCAGCTGTCGAAACCGTTGCCCGCCGCAATGCGCGCCACCGATTTGAGCGTATTGTCGAGATTCCCCGGCTCGGCGGTCGAGGGGTTGATGCCGATGCAGATCAGCGGGTTTTCTCCCCGCGTGCCGAGGATGTACCGGTACTCGGTGTAGAAATCCGGCACATACAGCCAGCGCTCGCGGTCATAGCTGTCACCCTGTCCGGACAGGCGCAGGGCTTCGTCAAAGTCCAGCAGCGCCACACCCTGGCTTTCACAGCTTGGAATATGCATCAGCGCAATGCGGCGCGCAGGGCCTCGACGCGGTCGGTCTGCTCCCAGCGCACGCCGAGCTCCTCGCGGCCCATATGGCCGTAGGCGGCCAGCGGGCGGTAGATCGGCCGGCGCAGATCGAGCTCGCGGATGATAGCCGTCGGGCGCAGATCAAAGACCTGCTGCACTGCCTCGGAGATCCGATCGTCGCTGACGGTACCGGTGCCGAAGGTCTCGACCAGGACCGAGATGGGCTTTGCCACGCCGATGGCGTAGGCCAGCTCGACCTGGCAGCGTTTGGCGAGTCCGGCCGCCACGACGTTCTTGGCGACCCAGCGCGCCGCGTAGGCGGCCGAGCGGTCGACCTTGGTCGGATCCTTGCCCGAGAAGGCGCCGCCGCCGTGCGGCGCTGAGCCTCCGTAGGTGTCGACGATGATCTTGCGGCCGGTCAGGCCGGAGTCGCCCTGCGGGCCGCCGATGACGAAGCGCCCGGTCGGGTTTACATAATATTTTGTGTTTTCGTCGATCAGCTCCGCGGGGATCGTCGGAAGGATCAGCTGCTCGATCATGTCGCGGCGGATCTGCGCGAGCTCTGCCTCCGGGGCGTGCTGGGTCGAGACGACGACGGTGTCCACGCGAACGGGGCGGCGCTCCTCGTCGTACTCGACGGTCACCTGGGTCTTGCCGTCGGGCCGCAGATAGGGCAGCGTTCCGCTCTTGCGGAGCTCGGTCAGCCTTCTGGCCAGCCTGTGGGCCAGGGAGATCGGCAGGGGCATCAGCTCCGGCGTCTCGTCGCAGGCGTAGCCGAACATCATGCCCTGGTCGCCCGCGCCGTTCTGGAGCTCGGCGTCCTCGCCGGTCCTGTTTTCGAGCGCGCGGTCCACGCCCATCGCGATATCGCCGGACTGCTCGTCGATGTTCGTGATGATGCCGCAGG
>CACXDT010000270.1 GCA_902766405.1 Oscillospiraceae bacterium | reverse complement strand
GAAGTAGGTCAGGAAGGTCGCAAAGAAGGCCCAGACCAGCGTCCACAGCAGCACATAAAAGAAGGTGCTGCCGAAGCCCGCGCCGCCGATGCCGAAGAGCTCCTTGAAGTTTGACAGCCCCACCCAGGTGAACAGCTTGGCGGGCGGCTGATGGTTGACGTCGTAATTCGTAAAGGCGATGCAGATCATGAAGATGATCGGCAGCACCGTGAAAACAAAGATACCGAGCACGGGCAGGGCCAGCAGGGTCTTGTCAAAGTTCTTGTCGAGCAGCGAGGCAAGATCCTCGCGGTTTGTCGGCAGGCGCTTGCCGCGCTTCAGACGCAGCTCGGCCTCGCGGTTCTGCCGGACGTTGACGCGCCAGAGGAAGATGAGCGCCGCGATGATGACGACGGTCAGCAGGCCGTAGAGCAAAATCAGGAAGCTGTTGTCGCCGTAGACGGTCTTGCGGCCCTCCTTATGCGTCTCGACCGTGCCGAGCGTCAGGATATCTGAAAGGTAGTTCCAGCCGAAGCTGATCAGGTAGAACAATATACCGCCCTCAAGCCCGAGCATCGTGAGGCCGCGCACAAGCTGCCCGCGCACAAGCTGCCCGAAGCCCATAATGAGGAAGGAGAGCCTGGTTGCCCAGCTGCCCTCGGCAAAGGTCAGGCCGATTTCCCGGAGATCCTTGCCAAGGGCGCGGAAAAAGCGAGAGATCATCTGTGTATTCCCCCCTAAATACAGATGGGTAGATGCGGCAGCTGCCGCATCTACCCGAAACAGGTATTCTTACTTCGCGGCTTCGCAGGCAGCCTGGAAGGTCTGCAGTGCGGCGAGCAGAGCGGCGTCATCGGCATCGGCATACTTGCCGGCGATGATATCGTCGCCCAGGCCCTCAGCCAGACCCCAGTATCCGCCGGGATACTGGCCCTGCGGGATCGTGAACGCGAGCTGCGCGCCGAGGGCGGAGAGCGCCTCGTCAGCCTGGACGGCCTCGCTGGCCTTGGCCTCCAGGTTGGAGGGGCCCCAGCCGACCGCGTTGTAGCGGGCCAGCTGCACCTCGCCGCTGGCGAGGAAGTAGGCGAGCGCGTCGCAGAAGGCGAGCTTGTCGTCGTCGGTCTGCGGCTTGACGCCGAGCAGCTTGAAGCCGCCGAAGCCGCTGAGCTGTTTGGCTTCGCCGTTGATCTCAACCGTGGGGAGCTTGGCGCAGGCATAGTTGTCGCCAAAGGCTTCCTTGACAGCGCCGGCATCCCAGGTGCCGTCGATGATGGCACCGACGTTGGTGGCACTGCTCATGGACGAGCCGTTCACGAAAGCGGGGGACTTGGCCAGCTTGACCAGGGCCTTCATCGCACCGACGCCGGCATCCGAGGCGTAGTCGATGTTGCAGCCGGTGTAGGCGCCCTCAGAGTCGGTGTCATAGGTCAGCGTGCAGCCGGCGCCGAAGAAGAAGGCGGGCTGATACCAGCCGCTGCGCAGATCGTAGTAGAAGCTCTTGCCGGCAGCCTCGCAGTCGGCCAGGATGCCCTCGAGCGTGGAGGGATCGGAGACAACGCTCTTGTCATAGTACAGGAAATAGCCGTTGTCGGAGGTCATGGGGTAGGCATACATCAGATCGCCCAGGGTGGCGGCGGCAACAGAGCCCGCGTCGTTCTCGGCGGCGACCTGCTCAGCTACGCTCTCCTCCAGCTCCAGCAGGGAGTTGGCGCCGACCAGACGCGCCAGCTGATCCTGGGGGAAGCCGAAGATGTCGGCCGCGGCGTCCAGGTCGGTCAGCACGTTGGTGGCGGCGTCGCCCTCGCCGACAGGCTCGACGGTGACGACAAAATCAGCATACTCGGGGTGGGCGGCCTGGAAATCGGCGATCTGCGCCTTGGTAAAGTCCACGACGTTCTCGGCAACCCAGACCTTGACGGCCTTGTCGTCCGCGGCATAGGCGGGGGCCGCCAGTGCGACGATCATGACAAGCGCCAGTGCGATAGCCAGAATCTTTTTCATACGTATACATCCTTTCTTACTTTTTGCCGCGCTTGCGGCTTTGAACGAATCTATTTTAACACTCGGAAAAAAGCACTTCAACTGTGGGATGCTACAAAAAAATGGCTTATTATTTGTTAAAATCGACAATTCATATCTGCCTTGCACCGCGTGTTTTGGCTCTTGCGCGTGCTGCGCGGCTGCGCTATACTAATCATATATACAGTCTGAAAGGGGCTGCTGTCATGAAAAAACGAATGCTTTGTACTGCGCTGAGTCTGCTCCTGTTGCTGTGTCTCTGCCCCGGATGCTTTGCCGAGGGAACGGAGACGCCGGTCAACTGGTACGAGGTCTTTGTGCGCTCGTTTCGCGACAGCGACGGCGACGGTCTCGGAGATCTGCGGGGCGTGACGGAAAAGCTCGACTATATCCGCGCTCTCGGCTGCAGGGGGCTCTGGCTCATGCCGATCATGCCCTCGCCGAGCTATCATAAGTACGATGTCACGGATTATTATGCCGTCGATCCCGCATACGGCACGCTCGACGAGCTGCGGGAGCTGCTCGCCGAGGCGCACGCGCGCGGCATGCGCGTGATCCTCGATCTGCCGATCAACCACTGCTCGAGCCAGCACCCCTGGTTTCTCAGCGCCGCGGCCTCGGCCGAGTCGCCCTACCGCGACTGGTTCAACTGGAGCGACACCCCGGCTCAGGGCTATACGTCCCTCGGCGGGGCGTATTATGAGAGCCGCTTTGTCGACTCGATGCCCGATCTCAACCTCGACAATCCCGCCGTGCGCGCGGAGATCGGGAACATCCTGCGCTTCTGGCTCGAAGAGGTCGGCGTGGACGGCTTCCGGCTCGACGCGGTGACGAGCTATTACACCGGAGACGTGGACAGGAACGTGGAGATGCTCAACTGGCTGGCCGATACCGCGCACGGCATCCGTTCCGGCTGCTATCTCGTCGGCGAGGCCTGGGATGGCCTTGCGGCCATCGCGCGCTATTCGGAGAGCCGCATCGACAGCTTCTTCACCTTCCCGGTCTCGCAGGCCGAGGGCTATATCGCCAAAGTGCTCGGCGGACGCGCGAAGCAGCCTGGCAGGAAGCTGGGAGAGTATATCACGCTGCTCGAGGAGACGCTGCCGGAGACGACCGTACCCGCGCCTTTTCTCGAGAACCACGACACGGGCCGCGCGGTCGGCTTCACGGGCCGGAACGACCCCGGCAAGACCAAGATGGCCTTCGGGCTGCTGTGCCTGCTGCGCGGGAACGTGTTTGTCTATTACGGACAGGAGATCGGCATGGTCGGCAGCGGCGAGGATCCGAACAAGCGGCTCGGTATGCTGTGGGCAGACAGGGAGGAGCCCTGTCTTGCGCCCCCGGGCACGACAAAGATCGAATACGCCTATCCCGCCGTCGCCGAGCAGGAGGAGGATCCCTCCTCAATTTTGAATTATTATAAGGAAGCGCTCGCCCTGCGCGAGGCGTTCCCCGCCATCGCCCGCGGCAGGGGCGAAGTGCTGCCCTGTGAGCGGGACGAAGTCTGCCTGATCCAAAAACAATACGGGGGCGAGGAGCTGCTGTTGGCCGTCAACCCCTCGAAGAGCGAACAGGAGGTCGTGATAGAGGACTCCGCCGCCCTCTCAGCCTCGCTCTGCGCCGACGCGGGGGCCGGGGCCGTCTTCTCCGGCGGCGTGCTGAAGCTGCCGCCGTACAGCATTGCGGTGCTCACGTAAGGTAACTGTTCAGTCCCTGACGGGACTAAACAGTTAGAGGGGAAGCACCCCGCTGCGCGCACTCGGCTTGTGGGGGACGCCTCGCATCGTCAAACGAAACTCGCTCCATTTCGCTCTCCCGGTTCCGAAGAGCCGGAAGAGCTGCATATCCGCTCCTT
>CACXDT010000269.1 GCA_902766405.1 Oscillospiraceae bacterium | reverse complement strand
CCTGCGGCCGGGGACCGAAGGTGATGAGCTTGAGGTTCTGCACGCCGATCACCGCGCGGGCGATGGGGTAGAACTCCTTGATCATGCGGCCGATGTCCGCGGCGGTGCCGACGGGGTATTCGGGGATGTAGCCCTTGAGATGGCGCATGCCGAGGTTGTATGAGCAGTTGAGCATGCCGCAGTAGGCGTCGCCGCGGCCGTTGATCAGGTCGCCGTCACCCTCGGCGGCGGCCACGAACATGCAGGGGCCGTCAAAGTATTTGGCGATCAGGGTCTCGGGTGTCTCGGGGCCGAAGTTGCCGAGGAAGACGACCAGCGCGTTGCAGCCGGCGGCCTTGACATCCTCGACGGCCTTAAGCATGTCCTTTTCATTTTCAACGGCGACGTGGCACTCATAGATGTTGCCGCCGCAGGTCTTCACGATCGCCTCGCGGCGGGCGACGGACAGACCGATCGGAAAGCAGTCGCGGCTGACGGCCACAAGGCCGAGCTTGACTTCGGGAATGTTCTGCATTTTCATATTCCTCCTAA
Source organism: Oscillospiraceae bacterium (assembly GCA_902766405.1). Taxonomy (GTDB): domain Bacteria; phylum Bacillota; class Clostridia; order Oscillospirales; family Oscillospiraceae; genus Limivicinus. The sequence goes on along the minus strand of CACXDT010000269.1, from coordinate 7,042 downwards.
TTCATATGATCCGTTTCTCTCACGCCCGTCCCAGAAATTCGCGGGCGACCTCGGCGATGTGGTCGGCGCAGAGGCCAAACTCCTTCAGCAGCGCTCCGGCCGGGCCGGAGTGGCCGAATTCGTCGTTCACGCCGATGCGCCGCACCGGGGTCGGGCAGGTCTCAGACAGGAACGAGCAGACCGCCTCGCCCAGACCGCCGATGACGCTGTGCTCCTCGCAGGTGATGAGCTTTCCGCACTCCTTCGCGGCCTTCAGGATAAGCGCCTCATCCAGCGGCTTGACGGTGGCCATATTGATGACGCGCGCGGCAATGCCCTCGGCCTCGAGCAGCCGGGCGGCCTCGACGGCCTCGGCCGTCAGCAGACCGTTGGCAATCATAGCGATATCGCTGCCCTCGTGCAGGAGCTCGCCCTTGCCGATTTCAAAGTGATAGTTCTCCTCGTCGTGAATGACCGGCGCGCCGTAGCGGCTGAAGCGCATATACACCGGGCCCACGTGCTCGTAGGCGGCCCTGACCATGGCGCGGGCCTCCACCGTGTCGGCCGGGCTCATCACGACCATGCCGGGGATCGAGCGCATCAGGGCAAAATCCTCGCAGCACTGGTGCGAGGCGCCGTCCTCGCCCACCGAGATCCCGCCGTGGGTGGCGCCGATCTTCACATTCAGCTGCGGATAGCCGATGGAGTTGCGGACCTGCTCGAAGGCGCGGCCCGAGGCGAACATCGCGAAGCTGGAGACAAAGGGCACCAGCCCCATGGCCGCGGCGCCCGCGGCGACGGACATCATGTTGCCCTCGGCGATGCCGCAGTTGAAATGCCGGTCGGGAAAAGCCTTTTTGAAGATGTTTGTCTTCGTGGCGTTGGACAGATCCGCGTCAAAGACGATCATATCCTCATGCTCGGCGCCCAGCTCCTTAAGCGCGTTGCCGTAAGCCTCGCGTGTCGCGATTTTCTTCACTTCCGCCATCTCAGTTTCCCTCCAGTTTCGCAAGGGCGGCGTTCAGCTCCGCCATGGCCTGCTCGTATTCCGCGTCGTTCGGGGCCTTGCCGTGCCAGCCCACCTGGTTTTCCATATAGCTCACGCCCTTGCCCTTGACCGTATGCATCACGATGGCAAAGGGCACGCCTTTGGTCTCTCGCGCCCGGGCAAAGGCCGCCTCGATCTCGTCAAAGTCGTGGCCGTTGATCTCGGCCACGGCGAAGCCGAAGGCGCGCAGCTTTTCGGCGATATCGCCCGAGTCCATGACCTCGGCCGTGGGGCCGTCGATCTGGAGACCGTTGTTGTCGACGATCACGCACAGGTTGTCCAGTCTGTAGTGGTGGGCGAACATCATCGCCTCCCACACCTGGCCCTCTTCGATCTCGCCGTCGCCCAGCAGCGTGTAGACCCGGCAGGGGTTTCCCTGGTATCTGGCGGCCAGCGCCATGCCCGCCGCGGTGGACACGCCCTGCCCCAGCGAGCCGGTCGACATATCCACGCCCGGCGTCAGATTCATGTTCGGGTGGCCCTGCAGATGGCTGCCGATCTGGCGCAGGGTCTTCAGATCCTCCCAGGGGAAGAAGCCCCGCAGCGAGAGCGCGGCGTAAAGTCCCGGCGCCGTGTGGCCCTTGGACAGGACGAAGCGGTCGCGCGTCGCCATTTTCGGCTGCTTGGGGTCGATGTTCAGCTCTCTGAAGTACAGATAGGCGAACATGTCCGCTGAGGAGAGACTGCCGCCCGGATGGCCGGCCTTGGCCGCGTGTGTGCCCTCGACGATCCCCATGCGCACCTTGCAGGCGGCGATCGCCAGCTGTTGTTTTTCCTGATTTGTCATATGTTTTCTCCCGTTATCATTGCAGTTTTGGGAACAGTGCTTTCATCGTCGGATAGATCAGCCTGAAGCGCTGATACCGATCCTCGTAGCGCGCGGCCAGCGCCGGCTCGGGCTCGACCGTGTCGGCCACCGAGGTCAGCGCGCCGCAGACGGCCTGCACCGAGGCGTAAGCATCGGTGCCCACCATGGCGAGCATCGCGCCGCCGTAGCCGGGCCCCTCCTCGGTCTGCGGAACCTCGAGCGGGATATTCAGGACATTCGCGAGGATCCGGCGCCACAGGGGGCTGCGCGCCCCGCCGCCGCAGAGCCGCGAGCGGTCGATGGCGAGGCCGAGGCTCCTGGCCACCTCGAAGCTGTCGCGGATCGCGAAGGCCACGCCCTCGAGCACGGCCTGCACCAGCTCCGAGCGGGTGGTGTCCATCGACATGCCGATGAACGCGCCGCGCGCGTCGGTGTCGTTGATCGGGCTGCGCTCGCCCATTAGATAGGGCAGGAAAAAGACGCGGTTGCGCCCCAACCTGTCATCGGTGATATCCACCTGCTCGGCGGCATAGTCGGAGGTCTTCAATATCTCGTCGCAGAACCACTTGTTGCAGCTGGCGGCCGAGAGCATGCAGCCCATCAGGTGATAGCCGCCGTCGGCGTGGGCAAAGGCGTGCAGCGCGTTGTTCGGATCGACGCGGAAATGCTCGGACGAGATGAAGACCGTTCCCGAGGTGCCGAGCGAGATGTTGCACCCGCCCTCGCCGACCGTGCCGGTGCCGATGGCGGCAGCCGCGTTGTCGCCGGCCCCGGCCACGACGGCGCAGCCGCGGGGCAGACCCAGCGTGTCGGCCACGTCGGCCCTGAGCGCGCCGATGACCTCATAGCTCTCAAAGAGCCGCGGCATCTGCTGCTCGGTGACGCCGCAGACGGCGAGCATCTCCTCCGACCAGCGCCTGTGCGCCACGTCCAGCAGCAGCATGCCCGAGGCGTCGGAGTAGTCGCAGGCGTGCACCCCGGTGAGGCGGTAGTTGATGTAGTCCTTGGGCAGCATGATCTTCGCGATCCGCGCGAACAGCGCCGGCTCATGCTTTCGCATCCAGAGGAGCTTTGGCGCGGTGAAGCCGGCAAAGGCGATGTTCGCCGTCAGCGCCGAGAGCTTCTCCCGGCCGAAGGCCTCGTTGAGCCACGCGGTCTCTTCGCCGGTGCGCCCGTCGTTCCACAGGATGGCCGGGCGGATGACCTCGTCGTCGGCATCCAGGGCCACCAGCCCATGCATCTGCCCGCCGACGCCGATCCCGGCGATCCGGCTCTTGTCGATCCCCTCGGTCAGCGCCAGGATGCCCTGCTGCACGGCCTGCCACCAGTCGGCCGGGTTCTGCTCCGACCAACCGGGTCTGGGGAAGGACAGCGGGTACTCACGTGTCACCTTGTTCTCGATCCGACCCTGTTCGTCCACCAGCAGCAGCTTGACCGCCGATGTGCCAAGGTCGACGCCAATATAGCAGCGGATATGAACCACCTCCCATAAACCAATTCCCTGCTTTGTATTATACATAGTTCCGTTCGGAACTTCCATGACTTTTTCGTCCGTTTGATTAGACAATCTTGACCTTTTGGAAAATTAGGCGGCTTGCACATTTTCGGCCGCCGCATCTTGTGGAAAACCGACAAAGCCCGGGTGACACCTCATCCGTCATCCGCCTCGCGGGGATCGGCGCCGTGACGGATGAGGTGTCAAACCAGTATTACGGCTGAAGCTCTGACAACAGCTGCACGCTCTGTTCTTTTGAATAAAACCGCTCGGAGGAGTGGAGACTGCGGCGGACATGGGTGTCCTCCGGCTTGACAGCCTGGCGGCTGTACTCCTCGGGCGTCAGACCGCTGTACTTTTTGAAGGCGGCGGAAAAATACCGGTAGTCGGAAAAGCCGGCCTCCTCGCAGATGTCCAGCATACGCTTTCCCCCGGCCGCGATCTGTTTGCACGCGCTGTGAAAGCGCACGGAGTTGACGTACTCCTGAAAGTTCTGGTTCAGCGCGTTCCTGACGAAGCGGGAGAGATAGCTGACCGAGCAGCCCTCCGACGCCGCGAAATCCGCCAATCGGATATTCTGTGTGTAGTTTTGATCGACGAACTGGATAAACCGCGCCAGCCGCGCGTTTCGCTTGTCGGCACTCGCGACCTCGTCGGCCGTCATGGTGTGGCAGGGTATCTGTGTCAGAATCTCATACAGCAGCGCGGCGCACTGTCCCAGGCAGTCCAGCTCGTAATAGAGGGGCTGCTGCAGATACGACGCCGTGAGGCTCCGCATCCGCTCTCTGAGCTGCGTCCGGGCCGCTTCGCTGAGATAGCGGTTCACACAGGGATCCTCCACGGCAATCGCCCCGAGTTCCGGGCAAACCGTCTCGACAAGCGTCTCGGCGATCTGGACGCAGAGAAAGGTGGCGCTCTCCCCGGCCTTCTGGAATTCATGTACCTGTCCCGGGGAGAACAGGAACAGCTCGCCCTCATGCGCGGTGAAGCTGAGCTGCTCGCACTTCATCAGCAGGGCGCCGTCGGTCATCCACAGCAGCTCCCACTCGGGGTGGAAATGGGGCGTCCGGTAGTCCACGGTATCGAAAAAAACGGAAATCCCCTCGATCTGCCGGTGCCGGATCACCTCCAGCTCCCGGATCGTCTTCAAAGCGCTCGCCTCCTTTGCCTGCGCCGGTCACAGCCGTGAAAAACGCGAAAAATCCGGGGCAAGCCCGGTTAAACGGGCCAGGCTCGCCTCGGATCGGTATGTAATTGCCTTCGTCAGGACCGGCTGGGCCGGCGCGTCGTTCCCTGTCCAAATATACCAGAACACGCCCGCGGCGATGACGATCACGGCCGCCAGCCATATCGCCAGCACCCGGAGCGTCGGCTCGCCCTCGCGCGTCGAGCGGCTTTGGGCGCGTCTCGTCCGCGCCGGGCGCTCGTAACGGAGGGGACGCCAGCCGTCGTCGGCATCCAGAGGCTCGGCGGCCTCCGTGTCTGTATCGGGGACGGGCTTTTCTTCCGTCGTCTCCGCCGGAGCAGTCATCGGCCCGGCACCGCAAACGGGGCAGAATCGGGTCTCATCCGGCAGCATTTCGCCGCAGCTGTCACATTTGATCATAACGCCCTCTCCTGTCTCATGCAAGGCGGATCTCGCGGCAGCTGCCGCGGCCGAACGCCTTATCCATCTCCGCCTGATAGGTCGGGAAGAAATCCGTGGGCATCAGCGCCTGCACGCAGCCGGCAAAGCCGCCGCCGTGGACGCGCCAGGCCCCCTTGCCGTGGAGCAGCCGTTCGCTCTTCTCCAGGCCCTGGAGAAGCTTGGTGTCACCGGTGGCGCTGGTGACGATGTTGTTGAGCAGATTCTCCGACGAGCGGCCGGACTCGTTCATCAATCGCATATAGGTCTCGCCGTCGCCGGCCTTGAGGGCGTCGCGCATTTTGGGCACACGCTCGTTCTCACCAAAGAAGTGCATCGCGCGGCGCACCGGGCGGTTCGCCGGATCCCAGCCCTTCTGATAAAAGGCCTTAGGGTCGACATCGCCGAGCACGCCCTTATCGAAGAGGTTGGCAATATAGACCATGTCCGCGGGAATGCGCGCGTAGGAGCTGTCGAGCCCCGCGTGGCTGCCGCCGGTATCGGACAGGCAGAGCGTCAACCCCATGGTGGAGAAATCGGCCACGACGCTCTCGATCTCATTGGTTTTGAAGTCGGCGTAGACGGCATGGCCCAGCGAGCAGGCCAGCTGGCCCATCAGGCCACAGGGCTTGCCGAAAAACCGGTTTTCGGCCGACTGAGCGGCGCGGGCGATCACGACCGGGTCGATGCCGCCGTTGTTGAACAGTGCGCTGAACACCTTGCCGATCAGCACCGAGAAGGCCGCCGACGAGCTGAGCCCCGAGCCCGCGGGCAGGGTACTGCGAACCTCGACATTGGCACCGCCGATCTCGATCCCGAGCTCGGCAAAGGCCGCGGCCACGCCGCGCACGAGCGATTTGGGCGTGCCGAACTCCGCCGGGCGTACCGCCAGATGGTCAAGCCGGACCTCGAAGGGCTCGAAGCCCTCAGAGCGGACACAGAAAAACCGGCTGTCGTTCGCCTCATAGGATGCGTGAAGCCCCAGATCCACGCCCGAGGCCAGAATGCGCCCGTGCTGATGATCGGTATGATTGCCGGCGAGCTCCGTGCAGCCGGGGGTAAACAGCGTTTTTCTCATGATTCCATCCTCATAGACGACTGGTGGTAAGATACAGATACAAAGACTAATCTTCATTCAGCAACATACCGCAATTTCCCGGAAATGTCAATAGTGAAACAAGGGGCGGTTCCTTGTTTCAGTCCCGCAAGGAGATGAAACGGGGACCTGCCCCTTGTTTGTGAAGTCTATTCAGCCGCAGCCGCAAGCAATTTCAACAGCTTTTTATCAAAAGTTGCAATTTTTACTCCTTTTACGGCGTGATACCCATATAGGACGCAATCCACGAAATCAAGATTGCGCGCCCCATAGGTGTCAAGCGCAGCAGTCAGCACATCCATATCCCGGCAATTGACAAGTTCTAAAAAGCCCTTGATCGTGTCCGCAATTGCGCCGCGATCCATCGAGTACAAACCTTTGAGAACATAAACGACCTCTGCAATGACTTCGATCGTCACGGATACATCCCCGGCATCAAGGTATTGATCGGCTATATCCGCCATCTTCTGATCATCATTCAGCAGATACCGGAGGATCATGTTTGCATCAAGCATCACCATGTTTTTCCACCGCAGCGCGTTCCCAGGCACCTTTTTCCTTTCCTGCCAAGGTCGGATTTGCGTACTCGGCGAGAGCGCCGCGCATTCCCTTTTTGTGAGGAAGCGTTACCGGTTCGACAAATTCGTCCATGATCGTGATGATCACCCGCTGATTGGGCTTGGCGTTTATCTGCTCCAACGGTTTGAATACCACACCGTCATAATATCCCTGAACGGCCAACATGCAGGTTCCCCCTTTCCTTTCATACGATCGTGTGCACATCTGGACAATATCATATATACTGTATGATACCAAGGATCCATTCCCTTCGGTCATCCCAGACTATCCAGAGGTTTCCGTGTCCTCAGTTCAGAAAATCTCTCAGCTTTTTGCTGCGGCTGGGGTGGCGGAGCTTGCGCAGGGCCTTGGCCTCGATCTGGCGAATGCGCTCGCGCGTGACGTTGAACTCCTTGCCGACCTCCTCGAGTGTG